>CBDUWJ010000094.1:0-8069 GCA_965370895.1 uncultured Anaerolineae bacterium
ACTGGGCCCGATACCCGGTAGATGGGTCTCTCTTGTCCCGTCGGTTCATGCCTCACCAGATGCTCAGAAATATAAAGCGCTTCATAGACGGACAGCACACCAGGAAGGTTCCCTTGCTACGCGGCGATTGGCCGGGTTGAGAGTTCCTCACTGAATTGAGTTCCGTATTGCTTTGTGCTATAATGAGGTTCTACTCATCCTATCGTGGAGGCGAACGATGATCAGCGATGAATTGCTCCAGATCCTGCGGTGCCCTGCCTGTGTCAGCGGACCGACGCGCAAGGAGGGCGACGACCCTGGTAGGTTGGAGCTGGTCGAGGGTGTTTGGCTCGTGTGCCAGGAACCTGATTGCGGACGCAAGTATCCCATCATTGACGAGATTCCCCGGATGCTCATCGAAATTGGCGACAAGTACGTGGATACGCCTGTGGAGGAGCTGGGGGAGCCGCAAGAGTGAAATGTGATATGTCGAACCTGATGCGTGAAACGCAGCAATATCGGCGGAATCGCTTTATGTATCACGCTTTGCGTTTTTTGGGACAGGTTTGGCAGGCCGCCTACCTCGCTCAACTTTGATCACCGGTGCGTAGCGCCGGATCTGAAAGTGGTCCAGGTCACGGGCCACGGTGGTGTTGGGAAAGATGGGAGTTGCCTCCTCCAGGATCTGCCGCTCGGTGTAGCGGCGGGAGATGTGGTGCAGGATCAAGTGTCGCACCCCGGCTGCCACGGCCAGCTCTGCCGCCTGCTGTACGACCAGGTGACCAAACTCACGGGCGACGTCGGCTTCCTTGGCGGTATAGGTAGCCTCGATGACCAGCGTGTCGGCGTCCTGAACTACATTCACCAGGTCATCGGTGCGCGCAGCATCGCCAATGAACACAAACTTGGTGCCGGGGTGTGAAGGCCCCAGGACATCGTCAGGGTGAACTGTGCGACCGTCGCCCAGGGTGACTGGCTGTCCGCGTACCAGGCGAGCGCGCTCTGGCCCAGCGGGCACGCCCAGCGCCTCGGCCTTTTCCACCAGGAAAGGCCGACGGGCTTTTTCCTGGAAGGAATAGCCAAAGTTCCCCGGCCCCCGGTGAGTGACGGAGAAGGCCGCTAATTGGAACGAGTCGTCTTCTATGATGACGCCTGGCTTTAGATCATTCAGCACGATACGGATAGGTGGACGATGGCGGCCGAACACAACCTTCATCAACGCTTCAACCCGGTCCAATGCCCATTTTCCGCCAAATATCTCCATCTGGTCGACCATCTCCCACCTGGAAAAAGTGGAAGCCAGGCCCGCCAGTCCCAGGATGTGGTCCAGATGGCCATGGGTCAGAAGGATCTTGTCCAGGCGGCGGAAGCCAAGTCCGCTGCGGAGCAATTGGCGCTGCGTACCCTCGCCGCAGTCCACCAGGAAGCGGTACTCTTTGTGCATGACCACGGCCGCGGACAACCCACGCCGGATAGAGGGTGCCGATGCCGAGGTTCCGAGAAAGACGATCTCAAACATGAGGGCATTGTAACACAAAAAAGGGTCTGGTTCAAATTGCTCAGGGGCCTACTGAGGACGCAACACGCAGCGCTCCCTTCATCCCCATGGCGCTTTTCGGCTGTGATTCCCAGTTACCTGAAGGAGAACGAACGATGAAACATCTATGGTCGCCCTGGCGGATGGAATACCTGATAGCACCCAAGGCAGAAGGATGCGTCTTCTGTCATGCTGCCCAGAGCGATGACGACCGGGAGAACCTGGTACTGTTCCGGGGCAAACGTGCCTTTCTCATCCTGAACCGCTATCCCTACAACAGCGGTCACTTTATGGTGGTGCCCTACACCCATGCCCCCAGCCTGGAGGATCTCGACGCACCGGTCCTGACAGAGATGATGCTGCTCTTGAACCGGGGGCTGGCGGCGTTGCGGGCCGCGATGGCCCCCCAAGGATTCAACGTCGGCGCCAACCTGGGCCAAGTTGCTGGCGCAGGGATCGAAGAGCACGTCCACGTCCACGCCGTGCCCCGCTGGGCCGGTGATACCAACTTTATGCCCGTGGTCGGCGATATGCGCGTTGTGCCCGAAACGTGGCTGCAAACCTACGATCTGCTCAAGGCTGCCCTGGACGACCAATGCGATCCCGAAGGTGAGGGTGAATCGGTTGCCCAGGCACCGTAAAAGACCCGCTCAACTTGCGGATGAGCGGGTCTTCAGGTCAGACTAGTTGAGTCAGAACGCGAGATCGGTCGTCCAAACCTCCCATACTTTGCCCACAAGATCGGGCCCTACTTTGAGGGTAGGCTTTCCCGGCTGCCAGCCAGAAGGTGTGGCTTCCGCCCCCTTGGACTTCCGCACGACCTGGAAGGCCTTCACCTGGCGGATCAACTCATCCACGCTGCGGCCCACCGGCGGCATCAAGACCTCCATGGCCTGGATCACTCCATCAGGATCAATGATGAATCGTCCCCGGATGTCCACTCCGGCGGCCTCGTCGTACACCCCATACATGGCGCCGATCTTGCCCCCCGAGTCGGACAGCATGGGAAACGGGACACCACCCTCGACCATCTTTGAGAGCTCTTCCTCCTGCCAGACCTTGTGGCTAAAGTGGCTATCGGTGCTCATGGACAGCACCTGCACCCCCAGCTTGTCCAGTTCCGGAACCTTGACGGCCACGGCCGTCAACTCTGTCGGTCAGACGAAGGTAAAGTCGCCGGGGTAGAAGCAAAGCACCACCCATTTGCCCAGATAGTTTGACAACTTGATGTTCTTGAAGCCACCGTCCACGTAGGCTGTTGCCTCAAAGTCAGGCGCTTTCTGGCCCACACGTGCCACTGCCATTTCGACCTCCTTTTGAGATGCTTGGGAATCACCCTCGGAGGGTGATTGGGTTTCGGGGGCCACCAACGGTCCCCGAGCCGACTGTACGCAGGGAACTATGTCTTCGCTCATACACTCCCTCCATGTGAGCCTTTCCAGGCAGGGCCCTCTGCCATACCAATTCGCATGGACCATCATAGCAGAAGGCAGGTTGGTTGTCAATGTGGGTAGGTGTTCTGTCCATTATTCTGTGCACAAGAGCCTGTGTGAGCGCCCAGGACGTCGAGGAAAACGCACCAACTTGCGTTACATGGCCGTCGCGCAGCAAAGGTGCAGGGTTATTTGATGTGCCAGTCTGCGGCCACAGGCCTGCGGCGGGGTTGGATGCGCACACGCCAGTCAGCCCACGTATCCCGCAGGCCGTGCAGGCCGATGTACCCGTAGCCGCCAACGTACAGCAGCAGGAAGGGTACCGTTAAGTAATTGCCCACGACCAGCGCCGCGGCAACCGTCGCCAGGGCATAGACTGCCAGAGCCAGCTCACCCAGCGTGACCCACTGGAAGGGAAGGGCATAGCGGTTGCCGGTCCAGCGGTCGCCACGTCGTTCGATGTGGAACTTGGGCGTTCGCTGGAACGGTTGTGCCGGGCCCAGCAGCCCCCGGGCAATGGCTAGAGAATTTGATAGGGCCAGACCTGTCCCCAACAGGGCCAGTACCGGCATGTAGGCCATGCGCCGCTTCCAGTCGGGGTAGAGGTGCCGCTGAGACACGGCATAGGCGAAGGTCGGCCCAAGCGCCACCAGCCAGAATATGGTCGTGCCACCTAGGATGGCCTGGAAGGTCAGGGGGATCTGGCCGAGAAGCATAGGCAGAGTCAGGATCAGGAGAACCAGCGACATCGGGTGGGCGATCCAGATACTGAGGTGCAGTAGCCCCTCCAGACGGGTGGACCAGGGGAGATGTGGGGCCGGCTTTGGTGCGCCGCCGTGCGAGCTACGATGAGGCCTACCTCGCCACAGGGAGTTGGCCAGCTTGACCAGGCACTGGGCAGCGCCGGTGGCCCAGCGGGCCTGTTGTCGCTTGAAGGCCGCCATCTGCGGTGGAAGTTCCGCCGGAGCTTCGACTTCAGGCAGATAGAGGGCCTGCCAGCCGGCCAGTTGGGCGCGGAAACTAAGGTCTAGATCCTCAGTCAGTGTGTCACTGTGCCAGCCGCCTGCCGTTTCGATGGCTTCTCTCCGCCACACCCCCGCCGTGCCGTTAAAGTTCATCAGCAAGCCGGACCGGTTGCGGCCCAGGTGTTCCGCTACGAAATGGCCATCGAGGGCGAGGGTCTGGGCGCGAGTCAGAGCTGAATAGTCGGCGTTAAGGTGACCCCAACGCGTTTGCACAAAACCCAAGTTCGGATCGGCGGCCAAGTGGGGCACCGTCCGCTTCAGAAAGTCGGGCCTTGGCACGAAATCGGCGTCAAAGATGGAGATCAGCTCTCCTTTCGCCGTCTCCAGGCCGCGAGTGAGGGCGCCGGCTTTGAATCCCGGCCGGTCTTGGCGGTGCACGAGCTCGATGTCGAGTCCGCGTTCCTGATGAAGGGCGACGTGCGCCTGGGCCAGGCGGGTGGTCTCGTCCGTGGAATCATCCAATACCTGTATCTGCAGCCGGTGGCGCGGATAATCCAAAGAGGCTACGGCGTCAATCAGCCGCCTCACTACGTACAGCTCATTGTACACGGGTAGCTGCACGGTAACGGTCGGCCAGGTCTCCGGTTCCGGTGGTTGGGTCAGGTCGTCTGCCCGGTGGCGCAAGTAGAGGACCGCCAGCAACAGGGCGTTTCCCCCGAAAAGGGCCACCAGCACAGCCGAAATCAGATAGATGATGCTGAGTACGGACACAATCGCCTCCAAGCTACGAAAAAGCGGCCAAGTATACCACTGCTCAGGAATCCTGGCAAACCTAACACGACCCGGCACGGCTCGCACGATGCGGCGTACAGTGCTTGACACCCTCCACGCCTTGACGTACAATATCTGGTGCCCCGAAGGTCCGTGGTTTGCGGGGAGTGTGACTTGGGATCCACCGAGTCTGTCTTGATTGGAGGGTTGAGCTTGAGCATTCCCTTTCCGGAAGGCGTGTCCTGGAAGGACCAGGCCGCAGCGATGGCTACGTTTCTGCAGGAATTGGTGCGCATTCCCAGCCTGTCTACCCATGAGGGAGCAGTGGCAGTCCGCTTGGCTGAAGAGATGCGGCGCGTTGGCTTTGCGGAGGTCCGAACGGACCGCATTGGCAACGTCATCGGTCGCGTCGGGTCTGGGCAGGGCCCAAAGCTGGTTTTCAACGGACACATGGATACGGTTGATGTGGGTGAGACAGCACGCTGGCCCCACCCCCCCTACGACGGCGTGATCGAAGGTGGCATTCTGCACGGACGTGGGGCCTGTGACATGAAGGGCGGGCTGGCGGCGATGGTCTACGGGATCAAGGCCCTGTTGGACTCTGGGCTGGAATTGGCCGGCGATCTGTACCTGGTCGGCGTTGTGCAGGAGGAACCCTGTGAGGGACTGGCCATGCGGGTATTGGTGGAGGAGGAGGGGATCCGCCCCGACTTTGTGGTGCTGGGTGAACCGAGCAATATGCAGGTCCGCGTAGGGCACCGTGGCCGTTTAGAGATGCAGGTCACCGTGCGGGGCCAGGCAGCTCACGCCTCATCTCCATCTTTGGGCAGCAACGCCATCCACAATGCGGCGCGCCTTCTCTTTGGCCTCGAACTGCTGGCCTCGCGCCTGGCCACCGATCCATTCCTGGGACAGGGGACTCTGGCCGTAACTGAGATCGAGAGCCGGGCTGCCAGCCGCAACGCCGTGCCTGATTGCTGCACGTTCTACATCGATCGCCGGCTGACCCTGGGGGAGACAGAGAGCAAGGCCCTGGCCGAGGTTCAGAATATCATAAACACGGAAGAGGTGGATGCCAAGGTGGAGGTGACTCAGCACCGGGCCACGAGCTACGCTGGCTACAAGTGCCAGGTCAGGAACGCATTCCCTGCCTGGGTAATGCCGGAGGATCACCCTCTGGTGCGCGCCACCGTGCGCAGCGTGCGAGAGACCCTGGGTTACCGGCCTCGTGTGGGCCGCTGGGACTTTTCCACGGATGGGACCTATACAGCCGGGGTGGCCGACATTCCGACGGTGGGCTTTGGCCCGGGGGAGGAGCGCTACGCCCATACGCTGGAGGAACAGATCCGCTTGAACGACGTCGTGGACGCGGCAAGGGTCTACGCCCGGCTGGCGGTGGAACTACTGGGGCGGCGATAGCCAGTTTGCGGGGCAACAGCCAGTCTGCGGGGGCAACAGCCAGTTTGCCCCGTGTACCGCCAGAGGCGTGTGTACCACGAGCGATATAGAATCGAAAAGCGGGGCCAATTTTTCTCGGCCCCGCTTTCTAGTCCATCCGTCCCGGACCTAGGCCACAAGCAACTCGAATTCTTCCCGATCGATGGTCTCGATTTCTATGAGGCGCTGGGCGACGGCATCCAGCTTTTGACGATACGTCGTCAATATGGCTTTGGCCCGGCTGTAGGCCTCTTCGATGATCCGCCGCACCTCTGTATCGATCTCCTCAGCTACCGCTTCGCTGTAATTACGCTGTTCTGAGATCTCTCGGCCCAGGAAGACCAACTCATCGCGGTCGCCAAAGGTCAGCGGGCCCAGTTTCTTGCTCATGCCGTATGCGGTGACCATTCTGCGCGCTATTTTCGTCGCTTTTTCCAGATCGTCGCTGGCCCCCGTCCATCTGTCGGCAAAGACCAGTTCCTCCGCAGCGCGCCCGGCCAACATACCGGCAATCTCATCCTCGAATCTGTCCTGGGTGTATAGGTAGCGATCCTGTTCAGGCAAGGCAATGGTGTAGCCCAGACTCAGACCCCGGGCCACAATGGATACCTTGTGAATTGGATCGCAGTTAGGTAACATCTGCTGCGCCAGGGCGTGTCCGGCTTCGTGATAGGCCAATATCCGCTTTTCCTCGTCGCTGATCAGCCGGCTCTTGCGCTCTGGCCCGGCGATAACCCGCTCCACGGACTCTTCCAGGTCGTCAAAGTGAATGGCTTTCTTGTTGCGCCGTGCAGCCAGGATGGCGGCCTCGTTCACCAGGTTTTCAATGTCGGCGCCCACGAAACCGGCCGTCTGTCGAGCCACCACTCCCAGGTCCACGTCCTTGGCCAGCGGTTTGCCTCGCACGTGCACTTCCAGAATCGCTTTGCGACCCTCGATGTCGGGAGGGTCGAGGATGACACGCCGGTCGAAACGACCAGGGCGCAGCAATGCCGGATCAAGGATGTCAGGCCGGTTAGTGGCGGCCACGACGATGATATTCGTGTCGGTGCCAAAGCCGTCCATCTCGACCAGGATCTGGTTCAAGGTCTGCTCCCGTTCGTCGTGAGAACCGCCCAGGCCGGCTCCCCGGTGGCGCCCGACGGCATCGATCTCGTCCACAAAGATGATACACGGAGAATTCCGTTTGGCCTGATCGAACAGGTCCCGAACCCGTGCCGCACCCACGCCAACGAACATCTCGACGAATTCGGATCCAGAGACAGAAAAGAAGGGGACACCTGCCTCGCCTGACACTGCTTTCGCCAGAAGGGTCTTTCCCGTGCCCGGTGGTCCCATAAGCACCACGCCTTTGGGGATGCGCGCCCCCAAAGAGATGAACTTCTGTGGCTCTTTGAGGAATTCCACCACTTCTGCCAGTTCCTGCTTGGCCTCATCCACGCCGGCCACATCGTCAAAGGTGACGGTCGGCGTTTCACCTGTGAACATCCGCGCCCGGCTTTTGCCAAAGGATAGTGCCTGGCTGTTCGTACCCTGCGCCTGGCGCATCAAAAAGATAAAGAGTATGGCCAGGAAGACAAAAGGCAGGAAACTACCCAAGATCGCCACCCATTGCCCCCAGGGGTTGCGTGGCTCAACTTCGATGTCCACCTTGTCCAGCGCTGCGGGGTTTGTGCCCAGGGCGACCAGGGTTTCCGTCAGCTCAACATCCTCTTCTTTGCGAGAGGTGACGATTTCGTCGCTCTCGTAAGTCACCTTCAAGTCGTCGTCCTGTACGACGATAGATTGCACTCGTCCCTCGTTGACGTCAGTCACCAACTGGGAGAGTGAAACCTCGTCCAGTTCTTCGCTAGTCGGGAATACCCCAAGGATCAGGGCGCCGGCTGCGATAAGGATGAGCAAGTATACGAGCGCACCCCGCCAGTTTACTTTCACTTTCAGCCTCCA
>CBDUWJ010000095.1:0-7992 GCA_965370895.1 uncultured Anaerolineae bacterium
GAGTCCGATGGGGAGTCCGATGTCGAAACAAGATACTGGCAGGATGGCGATGATGCCGTATGGCGTGGACCCAGGGGCCGGACGAAGAGGGGCAGAGACACCGGAAAGCGCATGCCGCCTGGCAGCCTTTGCTGGGGCTTGATGCGCTGTGCATGAGGCCCCTTTTTTTGTAGTTTGGAGGCAAGCATGAGCGTTGTGAGGGATCTCTACCAGTTGCAGCTCGTGGACAGCGAACGCGAGGAGAAAGACCACCAACTGGCAGAGGTAAAGGCCGGCCTCGGCGAAACAGGCGACGTGGTCCGGGCGCGGGAAGCCGTGGTCGACACCGAGTCAGGCTTGGGTGAACTGGAGACCCAGTTGCGAGCTTCGGAGTTGGAGATCGCTGGCCTCAATGCCAAGCTGAAAAAGAATCAGGAGCGGCTCTACGGTGGCCGGGTTCGAAATCCCAAGGAGCTGAGCGGTCTCCAGGAGGAAGCCGCCGCCCTGCGCCGCCGCCAGTCCGAGTTGGAAGATGATCAACTGGAGCTGATGATCGCCCTTGAGGAGCAAGAGGCTGAATTGGCTGAGCGTCAGGCCCGTCTGCGCCAGATAGAAGCCACGTGGCGAGAAGAGCAGGCGGCTCTGCTGGCCGAGAAAGAACGGCTGGAGTCACGCCTCGCCGCGTTGGAGGAAGAGCGCGGGGACAGGCGGGCGCGGGTCAGCAGGCCGGATCTGGCCTTGTACGACGATCTGCGCAACCGGCTTCGTGGCACTGGGGTGGCATTGCTCAAACAGGGCATCTGCCAGGTCTGCGGCGTTGACGTGCCCACCGGGATGAGGCAGACCGTGGAACGGCAGGAGGGTTTACACTATTGCCCGACCTGTAACCGGCTGCTGTATGGTGGATAATGGACATTGGGCATGACGCAGCCAATGACGCAGCCAATGACCTATCCCATGCCCAACTAACAGGAGGAAGACATGGCGGACAAGGGGAACCTGGGGGCAGCGCTGGCGGAATTGCAGGCGTTCCTGGGTGACAGGGCTACCGATGGGGCACTGCACCGCATGGCCTATAGCCGGGACTGGAGCCCCCGTTACAAGGATATGACCGATCTTCCAGACATAGTAGCCGTACCCCACGACACCGACGAGATGGTCAAGATCGTCCAGGTGGCCCTCAAACACCAGCTTCCCGTGGTGCCCTTCGCCGGGGGAACGGGCATGGGCGGTGGGGCGGTCGCCTGGAAGGGCGGCATCACGGTCGAAACCAAGGGAATGAACAAGGTACTGGAAGTCGACTCGGACAACATGTCAGTCACGGTCCAGGCTGGCATTACCCTCTGGGAGCTCAACGAGCACCTAGCCCCACTTGGGCTGTGGCTGCCCCACCAACCTGAAAGCAAGCGAGCCTGCACCATCGGCGCATCCATCGGCTGCGACAACGACTCGACCTTTGGCGTGCGCTATGGCAAGATCCTGGATTGCCTGACCAACGCCGTGCTGGTTACCGGCCGGGGGGAGGCGGTGCGCATGGGGCACCGCAAGGCTTCGTTCTCCTCCACCGGCTACAATCTGATGCACCTGTTGGTAGCCGCCGAGGGGACGCTGGGCGTAGTGACCGAGGCCACATTGCGGGTGGTGACGCTGCCCAAGATGCGAGAGGTGCGCGGCTGGGTTTTCCCCACGTTGATTGATGGCGCACGGGCTCTGGAGCGGACCTTGGCCAGCGGCCTCAGCGTGGAAAGCGCCCACCTCAACTGCCGGCAGCGCCTGCACTTTTACACGCACGCTTATCGGGAGAAATACGGGCGGGAACCCCAGATCCCCGATTGGGCTGAATCCATTCTCTTCCTTTCCTTCGCCGGGGACGAGGATGTGGTGGACTTTTGCCTGAAGAAGGCGCACGCCATCCTGGAGGGGGAGTACAAGGCCGAACTGGTCCGCGAGCAGGAGATGGTAGAGGGCTACTGGGACAGCAAACACCGGCTGGCCTTCATCCCGTTCAAGCAGAAATGGCCCGATAGCCAGCGCGAGAAAAAGTTTGGCTCGGCCGACGTGGGTGTGCCCATGGGCCGGCTGGAGGAGATGTACCATGCCTTCCTCGAGATCGCGGCCAAGTACGACCAGCAGATCCTGGGCATGACGGTCTACACCGAGTCGCCCAACAAGGTGAGTCCAAGCATCAGTTTTGCCATCTTTGTGGACGATTCCACCGAGGAGACGGTGCGCAGGTTCTACCAATACGTCCGGGAAATGAGCCTCAAGGCGCTGGAATTGGAGGGCACTATGAGCACCTACATTGGCGATGGCGACCGGCTGGGGGGCTTTAGCGAGCACGAGCACGGCCTCAGCTACCAGTACATGAAGGATCTGAAGGCGTTGTTCGACCCGAAGAATATCATGAACCCAGGAAAAAAGTTCGAATCCAGGTGGATAGAGTTCTGAGTGGTGAGGCCGCTGACCGGGTCCGAAACACGGTTTCACATTGAAGCTAGAAATGAGGATGAGGAATGTCCGAATATCCATCTCTCAAGGAGTTTGCTGACGACATCTACACGTGCAACCGCACCCGTTGTGGCTTTTGCCGCGAGGAGTGTCCTGTCTATCGAGTGAAACGCCTGGAGACCTATTCCAGCCGGGGGCGGATGCTGGTAGCACGCGGCCTGCTAGAGGGCATTCTAGAGCCTTCGGTCGAGATCCAGGAGGTTATGGACGAGTGCCTTATGTGCGGCTATTGCGAGGCCCGCTGTGCGCTGGATAACATGGGGATCTTTAGCGCCGTCCGCCACGATCTGAGAGAAGCCGGCTTCGTCTCACCCAAGCTCGAACAGACCGCCACCAAGATCCTGGACGAAGGGACCTTGTTCGCCCGGCCAGCCCCTTTCCGCAGAGTGGGAACTACACCCCTCTACCTGGGCTGCGCCTACCAGAGCAAGCCCCACGAGGTCAAGACCATCGTCTCGGTGCTGGAGAAGGTGGGCATCGACCCGCTGGTATCGGACGAGGTGTGTTGCAGCTACATCGTGGGCGCGGTCGGCTTTGAAGACGAGTTCGAGCAAGCCCAGGCCCGCTTCCGCCAGGTCTACGGACCGTATCTGGACAAAGAGATCCTCACGGTCTGCCCCACCTGCACTGCCACTCTTCGCAACGAATATGGCCTGAACGTCAAGCATGCAGTAGAAGCCGTTGCCGAGAAGCTCCAGGAGATGGATCTCAAGCCGTTGAACAGGCGGGTGACCTTCCACGATCCCTGCCACCTGGGGCGGATGCTGGGCATTGTCGACGAGCCACGCCAGATCCTCAAGGCCCTGGGCATTGAAGTGGTAGAGATGGAGCACCATGGCATCTTTTCGACCTGTTGCGGTGGAGGCGGTGGCGTGCTGGACGTGGACCGCAACCTGGCCATTGAGGTCTCCAAGAACCGGGTTCGCGATGCCGTGGCAGTGGGCGTCGACACCATCGTCACCGCATGTCCCACCTGTGTGCCCACGCTGCTCCGGGGAGCCGGCCGGCTGGCCAACGAACTGGATATGTTCGTGGACGTGCTCGACCTCTGGGTACTGCTGGACGAGGCATTGGTTTAGGGCAGCGGAAGTTGCTTGCACCACAGAGATCGGAATCGGGCATTAGGCTCGTTCGCCCTGTGGTTTGCCCCTCTCTGATGATTATCCGGGTCCAGTCAGCCTACCCTCCAGGAGAGGCGTCAGCTCACAGCTCTGCTTCAACGCCCAGGCCCAACTCCGCCGCCTGGCGCAGGATCAGGGCGGCCACGGCCACGTCTTGCACCGCTACCCCCACCGACTTGAAGAACGTTACCTCTTGATCCGATTCGCGGCCGGGGATCCCTCCTGCCGCCACCTCGCCGATCTCGCCATGAATATCGGCCTCGGTGATGACACCCTCCCTCAGTGGGATGATCAGGTCACCCGCCTCAGCCAGGCTGGCGTCTCGCGAGTCCACCACCACCTTTGCCCGGGCCACCGTCGCCGCCGGAATCTCCTGCATCTCTGGCGTATAGGCACCGATCCCGTTCAGGTGAACGCCCGGCTTCAGATCGGCGTCATCGAACACCGGCCGGGACGATGTCGTGGCCGTGCAGATCACATCGGCTTCGCACACTGCCTGGGCTGGCGAGTCGGCCACAAAGATGCCGGCCGGCAGGGACTGCCCGCGCGCCCTCATCTCCTCGACGTAGGCCACCGCCCTCTCCGGCGCGGCGTCGTAGACCCATACCCTTTCGATGGGCCGCACCGTGCAGACCGCCTCCAGTTGGGTGCGGGCCTGGGCCCCTGCGCCGAAAATGGCCGCGACCCGCGAGTCGGACCTGGCCAGCAGATCGGTAGCCACGCCCGAGGCCGCGCCGGTGCGCAGCGCCGTCAGGTAGGTGCCGTCCATGATCGCCTCCGGGCGGCCCGTTTCCGCGTCCACGACGATCACCGCGGCGTGGATGAGGGGTAGCCCCCGCTCCAGGTTATGGGGAAAGACCGACACGATCTTGGCCCCCAAAGCGTTGCTGGTAGCTAGATAGGCCGGCATGAACAGGGCCACCCCTTCCCGCTCTTTCACCGGGACCGGCGTCCGTAGCGGCACCACCGCCTGCCCCGTGGAAAGCTGGATGTAGGCTTCTCTGACAACCTGGATTGCCTCGGCCATCGTGACGGATTGGCGCACGTCGGCGCCGGATAGGATTCGCAGTTTCATGCTTAGCCTTGCCTCCAAGGGGGCATTCACACTACCCTGGTCTCCCCCTTGCCCGTGACCGTGTCAAACCGGTCGTGGGCGAAGGGGCTCAGGTCAAAGTCAGTCTCGCCATCCACAATCAGCTCACTCAAGATACGGCCCACTGTGGGCGCTTGCTGAAAGCCATGGCCCGAGAAGCCAATGGCACAGAACAGCCCATCCGCACCGGGCAGCCCGCCGATGATCGGGTTATCGTCGGGGGTGATGGCATACAACCCGCCCCAGCCGCGCAGGATCTCAGCTTCCTCCAGGGCGGGCGCCCGCTGCACCGCCGCCTCGATGACCTGCTCCAGAAAACCATAGTCCACATGGGTGTGAAAGGTCGACGGCTCGCCCAGATCGCTCATACCCATCAGAATGCCCGGACCCTCGCCCCGGAAGTAGAAAGCCGGCTCGATGTCGAGGATCATCGGAACCGGCTTGGGAATGCGGTCGAATGCCTGGGTCATGAACACCTGGCGGCGGTAGGGCAGGACCGGCAACGGAACACCAGCCATTTGGGCCACTTCACCACCCCACGGCCCGGCCACGTTGACCACCACCGGCGCCAAGACCTGCCCGCGCGTGGTTTCCACACCCTGTACCCGCCCGGCCCGTACCATGATGCCGGTCACTTGGGTCTGTTCTTCGATGCGCACACCCAGTCGCCGGGCAGCATTGGCAAAACCCATCGCTGCCATGTAAGGATCCGCGTAGCCATCCTCCGGGCAGAAGGTGCCACCGCGCAGGTCACTCACCTCCAGATAGGGCCAGCGGTGCTTGATCTCGTCGGGCGCCAACACTTCGACCGGAACGCCGTGCCGGCGCTGAATCTCCACATTCTCCAGGAATTCCTGCCAAACGTCTTCACTCTGGGCCAAAAAAAGGTAGCCCACCTGCCGGAATTCCATGTCTACGCCGAACTCCTCCTCAAAGCGTTCGAATACTCGGACGGCCTCTTGCGACAGGCGGATGTTGGCCGGATGCGAAAACTGCTGGCGGATGCCCCCGGCACTCAGCCCGGTGGATGCCTGGGCCAGCAGGTCTTTCTCGAGAATGACCACGTCGGCACATCCTCGTTGGGCCAGATAGTAGGCCGTGCTGGCCCCCATGATCCCGCCGCCGACGATGACTATTCCGGCCGTGTGCTTCCATTCTCCCACGTGTGCTGCCCCCCTACGATGCGATGGTCCCAATCATAACACAGAGTCAGGAGCAGTTCAAACCAGCCTATCCCTCGATCCGGGCGATGGTGCACCCGGTGCCCCGTAAACCGGTAACTGCCCCCGGCATCGGAGGCAGTTTGCTCTAGACGCACATCCAGCGAAGAGGCGGTTCAGGGAATGGCACAGCTCCCCCAACCTGAGTAAGTTGTCTGCACCGCGGCCACCACGGTGAAACGAATGTCCAGGGGATACCACGCATCGGGGTCCTCGCCGTTCCGTTCCCAGCCCCGGCAGTCACTCGCCGGCTTCCCATTCTTGTTTCTGGTGGCTACACCATTGTGGTGTCTTGGGTTGTCCCAGTCGATGGGCACTCCGTTTTTCCGTCACATGCCCTACGCGAGGCTCGACCGGGTGGCGACCGTGCCGCGGTTGCCAGCCAGCCGATCCGCAGGCCCATGGACTTTCAGGCAGTTCACGTGCCGCTGGAAACAGACCCGCAACTTCAGTTCCTGGCGCACTGGTTGACTATCGCTTTCCACACGTTAGCAGACCGTATCTTAGGTCAAGTGGGGAGGTTGGGTCCTATCGCCACCAATCGATTCCATCGGCGGCCGGTCCTTTGAAGAACCGTCATGCCGGGTGGTCAGCGGTTCGTCGTTGCCTTTGCCAGTGGGAAATGGCCCTGGCCCTCGTCCAGGAAGACCCACATCTCACACGACCCGATCAGCCAGCAGACAGGGTGTTCAGCAGGTTTGGTCGCGGCACTTGACAGAACAGCTTCTCGGCTCATTCGGATCCGGTCAGCGGTCGCCCGTGGTTCGCATTGGGTTGAGGACGGGGGCCATCGCTGAAGAACCGTGAGGACCGGCCTCCAGGTTCTGCTCAATCTCAGCCGCAGTAAGCGCCCGGCTGTAAATGGCCATGAGATGGAATTCGCCCAGCCAGGGACGGCTCCCTATCAGCTCGTTCACCAGTGAAAGACGATACTCATCGTCCCAGTCGGAGAAATCGCCACCCAAGATCCTGTGCGCCACCACTACCCCATTGATGTAGATGCGGTCCATGCCCAAGGCCTCGCGTGTGTACGCCACATGCGTCAAATCGGCCGTGACCGAGCCAGGGGGTGCGGATACCGAAGGATTGCCGTTGTCAGTGGTCTCTGTCGTCCGCACACGCACATCATACAGGTCCGCTGCCTGGCCCAGTTGAAAGTTTCGATGGTGGAAATCGGTGGAAAGCGCAACTATCCGTGCGGGCCCGTCCTGCGTGATGTTTGCCGGTTTCACCCAGGCCTCGATGGTGATTTCATTGCTACTCATGACAGCGTCCGTCACTTTGCTGGTCGCACCAAAGGATGCGATGACGGTAGGCGAGTTCACGGATAGGCCACCATCGGGCATCCAGCTTGTGGCCGCTTCGCTTTCCACTGTCAGATCCCACGGGTCCCCCACACCGGACACATCGTGGACCACCGTGCCATCACCTTCCTCAAAGGTGTATAGCACCCGCAATCCTTCGACCACCCGCGTCACTGGCGGGGGTCCGTCATCTTCAACATAGCACGTCACCTGGATGGCGCCCTCTACAACCTCGGTCTCAATGTGACCGGGACAGTCGTGCTGCCAGAGTATCACCGTTGTCATGGTTCTCCCCCTCTTTTTGGTGCTGCAGTCGTTGTGTTCATTGTTGCGCGCCTACTGCAACATATCCCCTACCCACGCTCGTGAGCCCCGATGTCGTGGCCCGACCCCTGCGGCCTGGAGGTCCTCCAGTAATCCTCATCAACATCGCTGATGGTACGGCCCGCGTCGATGCAGGGCGAGCCAGCAGCAAGTTTGAACAATGCAGCGGCTATATCGCCTGGGTCCGCATCACTTGGGTCCAAGTTGACGACATTGCTCACGAGTTGTGGATTCACATTGAGGTCGGTGCTGTGCTGCAGGCTCGAAGGTGGCTTGTCCGGCCACCACAGATTGTTGCGGAATGTGAATTTGCGGGCGTTGTCCCACAGCGCAATTGTCCCATCGGATTTCTGGACGATGATGTTGTTGGCAAAAAGCGTGTTCCTATGTTCGCCCTGGTTCGCTCTCACTTTGATGTTGTATTCCCCATCTGCATTCACGAA
>CBDUWJ010000096.1:0-7902 GCA_965370895.1 uncultured Anaerolineae bacterium
GGTGCCATCGGGCTTGTTGAGGTTCAGGCGCACCGTATAGTCGTCCACGATCTCTACAGAATCGATGGACGTGAACTTGCCCTGGTTAGGTGCTTCTTCCTCAGCCAGCATGCGCTCTACCGAGAATTTGACCGATTCGGCGGTAAAGGGCTCGCCGTTGTGAAAGGTCACATCATCGCGGAGGGCAAACTCCAGGGTCGCCGTGTCCACGATGGTCCAGGATAACGCCAGGCCGGGGACGATATTGCCATCAAAGTCCCGCTCTACCAGATGGTCAAAGAGGGCGTGGACCACCGACCAGCCGGCTGCCTGGTTGACAAAGAACGGATCCATGCTTTCCACATCAAGGGAAAGGCCGATCTTCAGTTCCGTTGGCTCCGGTGGAGCCTCCGTGGGCGGAACTTCCGTGGGCGGAACCTCCGTGGGCGGGACCTCTGTTGGTGGGACCTCAGTCGGTGGGGCTTCCGTTGGCTCTGCTGGAGCCTCCGTCGGCTGGGCCGCCACTTCCGTTGGCTCGGGCGGGGCGGTTGGCTCCGGCGGTGCCTCTGTGCCACATGCGGCCAAGCCCACTACCATTGCCACAACAACCAGCAGTCCAAGTGTGACTAAAACCTTCTTCATATCGTTCCTCCTTTGAAGTTTGACTTCTGACATCTACAGTCTGGAACTGCCTCCAGAAAGTGCAGATCCAGCACGACGAGCGAATTTGAGACTCGTTTCACCCCCTTTCCCTATGCCTCCTCCGAGGGTAGACCTAGCACTCCTCCTCCTGAGCGGTCGCACAAAGCTGATGAAAAGCGCTGCGCAGGTCAGGATAGAGACGCTTGTACACACCGAACAATTCCGTGTACTGTCGATGATGAGCCAGATTCGGTTCAAGAACCCCGTCAATCCGTACCATCTGGTCCGCACCCTCTGTAATATCGGGCAGAAGGCCTGCCCCCACGCCAGCCAGCACCGCCGCGCCCATCAGGGCGGCTTCGCGAACCCGCGGAACGGCCACCGGCACACCCAACACATCGGCCTTGATCTGATTCCAGTCTTCACTCTGCGCCTGCCCACCGCAAACGCGCACCTCGTCTATTCGCGCCCCCGACTCTATCAGTTCTTCCGCCACATGCCTCAGTGCATAGGCCACAGATTCGAGAACTGCCCGAGCAAGGTGCTCTTGCTTGTGGTTAAGCGTCAGCCCAAAAAACACGCCTCGTGCCTGAGGGTCCCAAATCGGCGCTCGCTCGCCTGCCAGGTAGGGCAGAAAGATGAGCCGGTCAGCGCCAACGGGCGTCTTGATCGCTTCTTGGATCAGTTCCTCACACGTCATGCACGATCCCGCCACGGCGTCCCGCACCCAATCCAGACATTTGCCCAGGGCAGCCATGGCCCCACCCACCATATACTCGCCGGGGTGGATCCACGTCGCCGAAAAGATCCCGGTCTTCTGAATTGGACCACTCCAGCACAATGCCAAGCCCCCCGAAGTCCCATTCACGTCCGCCGACCGTCCTGGTTCCACCAGCCCGGCGCCGATAAAGGTCGCAATCCCATCGTGCACCCCGGCAACTACCGGCAGACCTTCAGGCAGACCCGTCGCTTGGGCTGCTGCTGCCGTCAGGCCGGCGATTGGCTGTCCCGCTTCTACCACCGGCGGGAAAAGCTTGTGAGGCAGTCCCGAAGCTTCTACCTCTTCAGTCGGGAATGGTTGAAAATAGGCCAGGGCGGAAGCTGCAGGCTGCCCGCACAGGCGCAGGGCGATGAAATCCCAGGCCGCCAGGAACCACCGGGCCCGCGCATAGGCCTCCTGCCGGTGTCCCGCCAGCCACAGTGCCATGGGCATGTGCGCGAAGGGTGAGATCGGGGCCCCCAGCCGCCTCGACAGCTCATCCCGCTCGCCGCAGGGCCGGGTGTCCATCCACAGGATGGCGTTGTTGAGTGGCTTGCCCCTCTCGTCGGCCATCACCACGCTGGGTCCCTGCCCTTGCACGCACAGCGCCGCCAGGTCATTGGCTGGTGCATCCTGCGTTACCTCTTGCAGGGTCTGGCACACCGCACTCCACCACCGCTCCGGGTCCTGCTCCGCGCACCCTGTCTCATTGGCCGTGATCATGGGATACCCACAGCGCGCCAGCCGCAGCAGATTGCCCTCCTGGTCAAAGAGGCCGGCCTTGGTTTCGCTGGTTCCCAAGTCCACGCCGATCAACAAACTCACAGTTGCTCTGCCTCCCCCTCTTTCGATGCCAATCTGAGCCCCTGGCCGCCCTCCAGCCGCCGGTAGGCGATGTACTCGTCGATCTCACTTCCGGCAACCGCCTCGCCATGCACCTGCAGGGCCAGCACGTTCTGCCCCTTACGCACAAGCTGCTGGTTCAAGCCAAGGTGCAGCACCGGGCTGTCAACGGAGTACGTCCCACCCGCGCTCCACCAGGCTTGCGGCCGTTCGTCGAGGGCGTCCAGCTTGCACACCAACTCACCATTCATATAGACCTCGACGGCCCGTTCGCTGAGTAGCTCCAGATACAGGGCAGCCGTCTCTTCCTCCGCCTCAAACGCCTGCCGCACGAAGCATGCCTCTCCGTCCCTGCGGCCCAATGGAAACCGGGCCATCGGAACTGATTCCTGCCACGCCGGCGTAGAGGGGTCATAGGCCGCCTTGTACCAGGGCAGCCCCTGCTGCCTCAACGGAGCCCGCCCCTCCTCACAGTAGCTCGTCCACGCCGGTCCCAGCGTCCACTGGCCCTTTTCCGGCCCGGGCGAGTGCCGGTGATAGCGCGACGTGAGCCCGTTCCCTGTCACCCAATGCTCATGATACCCCAGCCCTTCATCCGGGCTCAGGGGTAGGTCGAACTGTTCGATCGCCATGGGCGAGGGCACGCCGCTGCTGCCCGTGCACACGAACTGCGTTGTGAACCCTTCAGGCCAGGTGTGGGACCTCTCCCACGGCGCGTGGAGGTGTCCCGCCAAGACGGCCATCACCCGGTGCTGGCGGATCAGGCCCAATAGCCGGTCTCGCCCGGGTGGTGCGATCACCAGGTACCGGTTCACAAAGTCAGCTGCATCCAGCTCCTCGTCAGGCTGCCGGATGAACAGCGGTAGGTGCGTAAACAGCACGATCTGTTCCGGCTGCCGCAAAGCAATCTCTGCCAGCGTATGTTCCAGCCACGCCCACTGTTCCGCTTCTTCCGGAAGCCCGCTGTTGATAATCAAGGAATCGATACCCACCAGGTGCACGCCCCGGCAGCTGAAGGTGTGCCAGGCCGGTCCAAACCAGCCTGTATACTGCGTCTCCAGGTTGGAATCCACGGCCAGTTTGGCCCACCAAGGCGCCTCGATCTGTCCCATGTGCGGATTATACACGTCATGGTTGCCAGGCACAAGATAGACCGGCACCTGCAACCATGATGTGATGGCCTTGAAGGCCCGCGCCGCCCAAGCCGACGGTTCGTCCATCAGATCGCCCGTGTGAATCACAAAATCATAGCCGCCGGCCTGGATCTCGGCCAGAATGTCGACAAACACCTGGCTGCGGTCAATGGCCTCCGGCCTGACGTGCGTATCAGAAATGTGTGCGAACCTGATGGGCGCGCTCATCTATGCGATCGATGCCTCTATTCGCGTCCTGCCAGCAGGATGCGCGCATCCAGGGCCATGAGCCCCTGCTCATACAACCGTACCGGGTTGAGATCCAGCTCTTGTATCTCGGTACGCTCCGCCATTAAACGCGAAACCGCCAGCAGCAGGTCGACCAGTGCCTCGACATCATAGCCCCCGTGTCCCCGGATCCCCGCCAGCAGTGCGTAGCCACGGATCTCCTGGAGCATCTCCTGCGCATCCACCCGTTCGATGGGCACAACGCGGAACGTAACGTCCTCGAGTACCTCGGCAAAGATGCCCCCCAGACCAAACATCAGCGCCGGTCCAAACATCACGTCCTGCAGCCCTCCCACGATCACTTCCAGGCCCGGCGGCGCCTGCTTGCAGACCAGCATCCCCGGGATATCAGCGTCCGCCGTGTGTGCTCGAACCGACCTGATAATGCCCTCGTAGGCCAGCACCACGCCACCACTGTCCTCGATGCCCATCGCCACGCCGCCCAGGTCGCTCTTGTGCACAGCATCCGGCGAGACCACCTTGAGGACAACAGGGAAGCCGATGCGTTCGGCAAGTAGCACCGCCTCTACGGCGCTCTGCGCAAAGCCATGTTCGGGATAGGGAATCCCATAATCGTTCAACAGTGCGATGGCTTGCGGTTCCGGGAGCATTGTGCCCGTACCTTCACTCATGTCGTCTCACCCAGAGACGCTGAAACCGCCTGGTATCCCAGGCCGTACGCTCTTCGATTCACTTCGACCAGGCGCTCTGTCCAGCGTTCTTCCATGGCGCCAAACAGGTTCTCCTCGGACAGGTCGAGCACGCCCAAAGCAAACAGCCCGCCCAGCATCACCGTATTGGCCGCACGAGCGTTCCCCGCCTCCAGCGCCAGCTCGGTCGCGTCCAGGCTGACCACCGACGCACCCAGCTTGCCCAACGCGTCTATGATACTCTCCACCGCAGGGTACTCGACCCGACCCACCGCCACATCCACTGGCATCCAGGGCCGGGTGTTGATTAGCGCCCATCCCCCCGGCTTGAGGAACTGGGCCGCCACCCGCAGGCCCTCCAACGGCTCCATCGACAGCACGATGTCCGCGTCATTTTCCATCATGGTCGGCGCCCACACCTTGCCCATCCGCACGTGGGCCATTACCGATCCCCCGCGGGTCGCCGCGCCAAAGGTCTCGGCCAGTTTCACGTCCAGACCTTCTTTCAAGGCGGTTTGCGCCAGCAGGTGCGAGGCCAGGATGCTGCCCTGCCCCCCTACGCCCGCGATGACGACATTGGTAACCGCTTTCCCCTGGTGGCTCATGCTACTTCCCCCCCTGGCACGATCGCCCCGCAGGGACAGAGCTGGGCGCAGATATCACAGCCGACGCAGAGGATCGGGTCGATCCCCGCTCCTTCTTCCTCCGAGAAGGTAATGGCCGGGCAGCCTAGCTTGACGCAATCGCCACAGAAGACACAGGCGTCAGTGACTGTGTACGGTTCTTTGTACTTGCGCTCCCGCCGGAGAATCTGCAGCATGCACTCGCCCCGGGTCACCACCACCGCCACCCCGTCGAAGGCCAGCGCCCTTCGTAGAGCGCGCGTCGTGTCCTCGAGATCGTACGGATCCGTCACTTCCACAAACTCGACGCCCAGCGAGCGCGCCACCTCCTCGATGAGAATGGTCTTGGCGGGTTGGCCCATGGCCGTCTGGCCCGTTGCCGGGCAGGCCTGGTGACCCGTCATCGACGTCCAAAAGTTATCCATCACCACAAACGTGAGCTTGGTCCCATTCCAAACCGCGTTCAGCAAGCCGGGCATGCAGGTGTGAAAAAACGTCGAGTCCCCCGCCACTGCGACCACTTTGCCGCCCTTGTGGCCCGCGCGCACCTGTCCCTGCGCCATTGACACGCCAGAGCCCATGACGTACAACGTATCGAGGAAATCGTACAGGCTCGTCCAGTCGTGGTGGACCATCGCCTCTTCGCTGGATTCCGGCATCTGGCCCTTTATGCCATAGCCCGCCTGCTCGTAGCAGCCAATATCCCCGTTGGAAATGTGGACTTGCTCCGGCTTTTCGCCCATCGCCTGCCGCAGCGCCCAGTAGGTGCCCAGGTGCGAGCAGCCCGCACACAGCGCCGAAGAGCGGGGGATGACCAGCGGCGCTACGCCGTCCTTGATCGCCTGGCGCGCCTCGTCCTTCTCCACCGGCAGCCCCATCATATCGGCCAATGCCTCTCGCACTACATCCGTGCCCAGCTCTCCGTGGCGCGGCAGCACCGCCTTGCCCTGCTGTCCCAGGATCTCTGCCCCGATGCCGTTTACCTGGGCCAGCACCCGCAGTTGCGATTCTACCAGGGGGTCGCCCTCTTCCACCACCAGCAGCCGATCGCACTGCTCTAGCACCTGCAGCGACACCGCTTCCGGGATGGGGTATACCATGCCGATCTTGAGCAGCCCAACCTTCTCCTCCAGGCCCAGGTCACGCAGCGCCTCGCGGACATAGGCCGCACCCGTCCCGCATGTCACCACCGCCACCCGCCCCGGAGGGCCGGACACCCGCCCCGAAGGGCCAACCCGAGTACTCTCGGGCACCTGCCCGCTGCCCAGGCGCACCTCATTGAACTCCAGGTTCTCCGATTCCTGGTTCATCAAGGGCAGCCGGGCCAGTTGCCACTCGTGTTTTGCCGTCGCCCCCGGCGGGCCGTACACGTTCCAACGATAGGGCATCTTCCAGTGCTTGTTGAACCCCGGCTCCAGGTTCGACCTGCCCACTTGGGCCAGCTCGACCACACCACTCGAGTGGGATAGCCGCGTCGCGGTCCGCACGACGACGGGCAGTTCCAGCCGTTCCGAGAGCCCAAAGGCGTACGTCGTCATCTCTTTGGCTTCCTGATGGCTCTCGGGTTCCAGGCAGGGGATCATGGCCCACTGGGCCGCGAAACGCGAGTCCTGCTCGTTGGACGAATAGTGGGCGCCCGGGTCATCGGCCACGATCACAACCAGCCCTCCCCGCGTGCCGGTGTAGGGCAGCGTCAGGAACATGTCCATGACCACGTTCAGCCCCGCCCCTTTCATTGTCGCCAGCGAGCGGACCCCGGTCAGCGCTGCGCCTGCGACGAGTTCGAACGAGACCTTCTCGTTGACGCTCCACTCGGCATAGAATCCCAGCTCGGTCGAGACCTCCAGCAGGGTCTCCACGATCTCCGAACTGGGCGTGCCCGGATATGACGCCACGACCTCCACGCCGGCCTCGATCGCGCCCCGCGCGATGGCCTCGTTGCCCATCAATAATAGACGATCTCCCGGTGCTCCTGTAGCGACTGGGTGCAATTTGCTATCTCCTTATCCGGATTTGCTGGTCGCCCGGGCGCGGAATCGGGCCGCCCAGGCCGCGTCGCGGATTGCCCGAATGGCGCGCTGAGGCGTGGGAAAGACCGGGATCCCAGCGGCGTGCATGAGCAGGCGCTCTTGCTTTTCCACGTCACCGCCTCCCAGGTAGGCGACCACGAAACGGGCTCCCATCCTGGCCTTGAGCTTTTTCACCACCTCAGTGGCGCCTGGGATGGGATCCCCGAAGATGAGTAGGTATGTGTCAGCCAGTTCGTGGCGCTCGGTTACCATTACCGCCGCCTCGAAATGCTCCGCTGGCGCCACCGTCAGGTCCAGCGGGTTCGACAGGATGGCCGTGGGCAGCAGCCCCGCCTCTCCCAGGTCCTTGACCGCCTCGGGCGGTAGGGACGGGACCCGCAATCCACAGGTTTCTGCCTCATCCGTCGCCAGGATGCCGCAGCCGCCCGAGCTGGTGACCACCATGACTCGGGAGCCGCCGTCCAGCTCCAGGCTCTCCAGGGCCTTGGCGCTGTCGTACAGCGATTCGATATCGGCCACCCGCACAATGCCATACTGCCGGCACGCGGCATCGAATACCTCATCGCGCCCCGCCAGTGAACTGGTGTGCGATGCCGCCGCCCGCTGCCCGGTCTCTGTTCGGCCTGACTTGAGCACCACGATCGGCGTGTGAGGAATGGCCCGGCTGGCTGCATCCAGGAACCGTCGACCATCCTTGGCGCCTTCCAGGTACAGGGCCAAAACCCGCGTTTCCTTGTCCCCGGCAAAGTACTCGATCAGGTCAGTCTCGCACACGTCCACCTGGTTCCCCAGGCTGACCGTCGCCGAAATCCCCAGCCCGTCGTCCACCGCCCAGCCTGCCAGCGTCGCCGCCACCGTACCGCTCTGCGAGACCACGGCCATCGAGCCCGTTGCCGTCACCAAAGGCCACGACGCGCACAGCTTGTTGGGCGTATAGTTGATCCCCTGGCAGTT
>CBDUWJ010000097.1:0-7902 GCA_965370895.1 uncultured Anaerolineae bacterium
CATCGGCGCTCTCCAGGCCATGGGCAAAGGCTGCCCGTGGCTTTTTGTTTGCCGTTTCGCCGCACGAGTGGAGGCGAGGAGCGCTATCTTGACTGACCTGAACACAGGCATCGTACTCCAGGCCCGCAGTGGGCGACACAGAGTTCAGACCGGGGATGGCTTTGTCACCTGCCATCTCCGGGGCAAGCTGAAAAAAGTACGGCTGTCCACTGACCTGATCGCCACCGGGGACTGGGTCCACTGGCGAGCCACCAGGCCAGGGAGGGGTGTGATCGAAGAGGTACTGCCCCGCGAGACCCAGTTGAGCCGTCGCCGGCCGGGGCACGTCGAAGCCGAACAGGTGATCGTGGCCAACCCCGACCAGGTGGTGTACATCTTTTCCGTGCGCGAGCCCTTCCCCCGTCTGCGCATGCTCGACCGCCTGCTGGTCATCGCCGAGAACAACGATCTGCCGGCCATCATCTGCGCCAACAAGGTTGACTTGCTAGACTGCGGCGGCGATCCAGCAGCCAATGCGGTTGACGAGGCGCGCGTCCTGTTCGGCCTGTACGAAGACATCGGCTACCCTGTGCTCTACACCAGCGCCTTCACGGGCCAGGGGATTGACACCTTGCGGGAACGGCTGCGCGGGCAACTGAGCGTCCTCTGCGGGCCGTCCGGCGTGGGAAAAAGCAGCCTGCTCAATGCCATCCAGCCGGAACTGGGCCTCGCCGTCCGGGAGATCAGCCGGGCGACGGGCAAGGGTCGCCATGCCACCGTTAGCGTGCGCCTCTGGTCACTGCACGACGGCGGCTACGTAGCCGATACCCCCGGCCTGCGCGAGGCCGGTCTCTGGGACATCGAGCCCGAAGAACTGGCCTGGCATTATGTGGAGATCCGGCCTTACCTGAGCGACTGTCGCTTTTCGAGCTGCACCCACACCCACGAGCCCGACTGCGCGGTGCAGGCGGCGGTGCAGGCTGGGGCCATCAGCGAGGTGAGGTACGATAGCTATTGCCGGTTGTTGGCCGGGGAGTGAGTGAATAGATCGGAGCTGACCTGGTGAATGTCTCGATCTTTGGGAGCAAGAAGCGTAGATTGGGACGGGGGCTGGAGATCTCCGGCGCGGGGTCCCGATGCTGCTTGCAGCCAGGGGCAATGCGCTCGTGATTGGGCCGCTTTGGCACACTGGCACCACGGCTGGAAGGGTCACCAGGCGAGACTGATCTCACGATGATCTGTCCTTTCTACGCTTCAAGAGCTCCAAGCTGCCGCCGGATGCCTGGCACTTTCGGTTTTTGCCCAACTCGTAGTATAATGCTCTCCGAAGAAACCTCACAGACAAAGGAGCTTACGTATGGCCGAGTTTTTGCCTGAACCTTTTCGCATCAAAACCATCGAAGCGATCAGAATGACCACGCGGGAGGAGCGAGCGACGTTGCTGGCCCAGGCTGGCCATAACCACTTTCTCATTCCCGCTGAGGATATCTACATTGACCTGCTGACCGATTCCGGCACCGCGGCTATGAGCGACAACCAATGGGCCGGCCTGATGCGCGGTGACGAATCCTACGCCTTCTGCCGCAACTTTTACAGCCTGGAAGCGGCCATCAAAGAGATCTTTGGCTTCAAGTACTTTGTGCCCACCCACCAGGGCCGTGCTGCGGAGAACGTACTCTTTTCAATCCTGGTCCGGCCGGGCCTCCAGGTGCCCAGCAACATGCACTTTGACACCACCCGGGCCAACATTGAAGTGCGGGGCGGTGTGGCCGCCGACCTGGTGATGGAGGAGGGCAAGGACCCCTCCAGCCATCACCCCTTCAAAGGCAATCTGGATATAACCAAACTGCGCGCTTTCATCGAAAGAGTCGGTCCGCGTAACATCCCCCTGGGCATGACCACCATCACCAACAATTCAGGTGGCGGCCAGCCGGTCTCGATGCAAAACATCCGCGAGACAGCGGCTGTGCTCCACGAATATGGATTGCCCTTTTTCATCGACGCCTGCCGCTACGCGGAAAACTCCTATTTCATCAAGCTCCGCGAGCCGGGCTATGCCAACAAGAGCACGCCAGAGATTGCCCGCGAGATCTTTTCCTACGCCGACGGCTGCACGATGAGCGCCAAGAAGGATGGTCTGGTCAACATCGGCGGCTTCCTGTGCATGAATGACCCCGATCTGTTCGAGCGTGCCAAACAGGAGTTGATCCTGCGAGAGGGCTTTCCCACCTACGGGGGCCTGGCGGGACGCGACCTGGAGGCCATGGCCCGGGGGCTGCGGGAGGGATTGGACGAGAACTACCTGGCCTACCGTCTGGCCCACACCAAGTATCTGGCCGACCGGTTGATGGAGGCCGATATCCCCATCGTTGAGCCGCCGGGGGGCCACGCCGTCTACCTGGATGCCCTGCGCTTTGTGCCCCACATCCCGCGCGACCAGTTCCCCGCTCAGGCATTGGTGGTGGGATTGTACCTGGAGGGTGGTATCCGCGCCGCGGAGATCGGTGGCGTGGCGTTCGCCCAGGAGGACGAGCAGACGGGTGAGACCATCTATCCCGACATGGACCTGGTCCGCCTGGCAATCCCGCGCCGTGTCTACACCCAGTCCCACCTGGACTATGTGGCGGACACCATCATCGGCCTGTACGAAAAGCGAGAGACTTTGCGCGGCCTGCGCATCGTCTATGAGACGCGCTTCCTGCGGCACTTTACGGCGCGGTTTGAGCCAGTCTGACATGCGACTGACCTACATTCGCTGGTCTATGACCATCATCGAGACCATGGGCCTGACCCTCATCACCGACCCGGTTTTCCGTGTCCTGGGCATCCCGCAGGCGCCCAGATCATACACCTTCGAGCGGATGCCCCGCCCCGATCTGGTATTCGTCTCGCACACGCACGTGGACCACTTTGAGGCGCGGGTGCTGGAGCGATTGCCCCCTGACACGCCTGTGTGGATGCCCGCCGGCAAGGCACACAAGGCCGCGCGCCTGGGGCTGGAGGGATTGCGAGGCGTGGACGAATGGGAATCGGATCAGTTCGGAGAGATCCGTCTGACAGCCGTACCGGCCAAGCACAGTGGCGGCGAGTTGGGCCTGATCGTCCAGGGGGACCGGACCGTCTACTTTGCCGGCGACACCTCCCTCGATCGTGACCTTTTTCGCACCATCGGCCACCGCTGGGCACTGGACGCCGTGCTCCTGCCAGTAGGGAACCTGCACACCCTTGGCCTGCCGTTCGGCCACATCGGCCCGAAAAAAGCACCTCAGGCCCTGCGGCTCCTGGGCGAGCCCCCAGTGGTCGTACCCACGCACTATAGCGGCATGACTCTGGGCCCGCTCATGACCTTCAAGGGCACACCACGCAAGCTATCGCAGGCTATCCACGAAGCGGAATTGGGCACGCTAGTTGGCACCACGCGCCCGTTGGAGACCGTGGAGATATAGACAGTCCCGGCATAAAGGAGAAGGAGACATATGCCCCCAAAGGCTGGCTGCCGCGTTGCCGTCGTCGGGGCGTTCAACCTGGATCTGGTATTCTGGGCCGAACGCCGTCCCCGCCGGGGAGAGTCGCTCATGGGCCAACGATTTGGCATGTTCCCGGGCGGCAAGGGGTTCAACCAGGCGGTGGCAGCGGCGCGGCTGGGCGCGCATGTGAGCATGATCGGCCGGCTGGGCACCGACACCTTTGCCGAGCCTTTTCTGCAGACTCTTCTCAAGGAAGGGATAAACGCCCGATTCGTGGTCCGTGACCCGGAGGAGGGCACCGGCGTTGCTTCGCCGCTGGTGGAGGCCGACGGGAGCAACAGCATTGTCTTTGTCCCCCGGGCCAACATGTGCCTGACGCCCTCCGATGTTGAGGCCGCCGCTGAGGTTCTC
The DNA here is from genome assembly GCA_965370895.1 of uncultured Anaerolineae bacterium. Lineage (GTDB taxonomy): Bacteria > Chloroflexota > Anaerolineae > JAAYZQ01 > JAAYZQ01 > CBDUWJ01. Next base: position 3,858 of record CBDUWJ010000097.1, read on the forward strand.
CACGCCAGCGACGTGCTGCTCCTCCAGCTCGAAACTCCCATCGACGCCTCGCTGCGAGCTGCCGAAATCGCCAGGGACACCGGCGCACGGATCATCCTCAACCCTGCTCCGGCGGTGCCTATTCCCGAGGTGCTGTGGCGTGCGTGTCACATCATCGTCCCGAACGAGGTCGAGGCAGCTATGCTGTCAGAGCGGGCGCCCGACGACCCACACGCTGCTGCACAGAGTCTGCTGGGTCGAGGTCCGCAGGCCATAGTCGTCACTCTGGGTGAGCAGGGTGCTTTGCTGGTCACACCACAGGGGGAACAACCCTTCCCACCGCATGAGGTCGAGGTGGTGGACAGTGTGGCCGCGGGCGATGCCTTTTGCGGTGCGCTCGCGGTTCGCCTGGCTGAGGGCGCACCTCTGACCGAGGCAGTCTCCTTTGCCAACGCCGCCGGTGCCCTGGCGGTGACCGTCTCCGGGGCATCGCCGTCCATGCCTCAGCGCACAGCGGTCGAGGCGCTGCTCAGCGAAGCCACTGTTCGATGACGGCGAGGGACTGGGACCCAGCCCAGGCCACCGTTGTGGTCTTGAGGGTCTTGCCCAGCCAGCAAAACAGCAGGAACCGCCACAGGGGATAGCGCAATGAGCCGGCGGCGATCCCGGCGAGGTCAAAGAACGGGTTGGGGATGACCGAGAGCACAAAGACGGTGAGGCCCTCCTTCCCGTGCATCCACGCTGCCAGGCGCGCGTACATCCGGCGGTCCTCGATGACTGCCCGTCCGGCAAAGCCCGCCGCATAGCCGGTCAACTCACCCAACGCCTCGCCAGCTCCCGCTGCCAGGCCCACCAACAGCGGCGGCAGCGCGGCCCCCATGGCAAAGACCAGGGCGAGGCTGGGCGCCGGCAGGATAATCGTGGCGCTGCTCAGCAGGCTCACCACAAAGATGCCCGCAAGTCCGACAGCGGCCAGCTCTACGAAGCGATCGCGGAAAGCATAAATCGCCACGCTGAGGCCCAGCACCAGCACCACGACGAGGACGCGAAAGAGCTTCCCGGTCCAAAAGGCCGAGGCCCTGGGCTGAGCTTCTACTGGCGGGGTATCGGTCATCTATTCGGATTCCACTCCGGTGGGCGAGCTCCACTCCAGGGGAGGCGTCAGCCCGTCCCGTGCTCTGGCACGGCTTGGTCCTGAGCAGCTTCGGAAGAGCTCAGTCCAGCCCCCAGCCGAACGGGGGCGCCGACGCGCACCACCCGGGCAGCGCCGCGCAGGCCATGGGTGACGTTGACCGTGTCTACCACAACCCGAGCATGCCCCACCACCTGAGCATAGTCGATCGCCTGGTGCCCGGCTACGATCACGACACAGTCGGCTGCCGCCAACGCCGCATCGGATAGCTCCACGCTTTCCAGCCAGTGCTCCTCGCGGCAAAACACGTCCCGGCCCACGCGGAAGCGGGGAACGTAGGGGTCACTGTAGCTCACCTGCGCCTCCCGTCTCAACAGCAACTCGATGATCCGCTCTGCTGGCGAATTACGGGCGTCGTCGATGTCACGCTTAAAGGCCACACCCAGGATAAGCACCTGCGCCCCGGCCAGCGGCTTGCCGTCCCGGCTGAGTGCCTGGGCTACCAGGTCGACGACGTGGTAGGGCATAGCCTGGTTCACCTCGGCGGCCAATTCGATGAACTTGGTGTAAAAGTCGTACTCGCGGGCTTTCCAGCTCAGGTAGTAGGGGTCCACAGGGATGCAGTGCCCGCCCACGCCCGGGCCTGGATAGAAGGGCATGAAACCGAAGGGCTTGGTCTTGGCCGCCTCGATAACCTCCCACAAGTCAATGTCCATGCGCTCGGAGAGGAGAGCCAGCTCGTTGACCAGGGCGATGTTGACGCTGCGGTAGATATTCTCCAGCAGCTTGGACATCTCGGCGGCCCGGGGAGAGGAGACGACGTGTACCTGGGAGAAGAGCTGGGCCAGCACAGTGCGGGCCAGTTCGGTGCAGCGGGGCGTCAAGCCACCCACCACCTTGGGCGTGTTTTCGACTGTGAACTGCTTGTCGCCGGGGTTGATCCGCTCCGGTGAAAAGGCCAGGTAGAAATCCTCCCCCGCTTTCAGCCCAGACTCCTCCAGGATGGGCAGGACAAACTCCTCGGTGGTGCCGGGATAGGTGGTGCTTTGGAGGATGATCAATTGGCCGGCCCGCAACCGGGGGGCGATGCCCCGCGCTGTCTGCTCGATGTAGACGAGGTCAGGAGCTTTCATGGCATCAAAGGGCGTGGGTACGCAGATAATGATGACGTCAGTGTCACGCAGCAGGTCATAGTCATTGCTGGCCCTGAACCGGCCGGCGCGAACCACAGGCGCCAGGTCGGCGGCATCCACGTCCTGGATATAGCTCCGCCCTTCGTGAAGGGCAGCCAGTTTGCGCTCGTCCACATCCAGGCCCAGGACAGTATAGCCGGCCTTGGCAAAGCCCACGGCCAGCGGCAGGCCCACGTAGCCCAGACCAATGACGGCCACGCGGGCGGATTTGTCGGCGACCCTTGCGGCCAATGGATTCATCAATGCACCTTCCTCCCATTCGGAAAATTGCCCCGCTCCTCTCTGCCTGGGTAGTCCACGTGTTCCAGGCGCCACAGGCCCCACAGGGCCACCAGGGCTACGACGCCGCCAACCACATAGCCCTCGATGATGCTCGCCTGAGTGATAAACAGGGCCACCACGCCCAACCCGGCGCAGATGAGGTAGCAGATGAGCACCGCTTCGCGGCGGGTGTAGCCCATGGCCACCAGCCGGTGCGAGACGTGGTCCTTGCCGGGTGTGGTCAGAGGGTTCAACCCGCGCCGCGACCGGGAGAGGATCACCAGCGTCGTGTCGAAAAGGGGCAGGCCCAGGATTAACACCGGCACCATCCAGGTCACAATCTCCACACCCTGGGGGAAGCGGAGCTTGATGCCCACCGCCGCAAGCATGAAGCCCAGAAAAAGGCTGCCTGCATCGCCCATGAAAATGCTGGCCGGGTTGAAATTGTAAACTAAAAAGCCCAGGCAGGCCCCGACCAGCGCCGCCGAGAGGGCGCCCACCAAATACTGGTCGTTCATGGCCGCCAGGAGCAGAAAGAAGATGGCCGCCACGGCACCGATGCCGCCCGACAGGCCGTCCATATTGTCCAACAGATTGAGGGAGTTGGTGATGACCACCACCCAGAGCAGGGTGAGAGCAATGTTCAGCGCCGGCCAGGGGAAGGTGCCGATGCGCACACCGGTTAGCACCAGGATCGAGGCCGCCAGGAACTGCCCGGCTAGCTTAAGAAAGGGGCTCAGGCTGTGCCGGTCATCCCAAACGCCCAAAAACGACACCAGGCTAGCGCCCACCAGGATTCCGACCAACTCGTTGAGACGAAAGCGGTTGCCAAAAAGCAGAAGCGCCGCGATACAGGCGCCATAGATAGCTACCCCACCGAGCAAGGGGATGGGGTTGATGTGGATCTTGCGCTCACCGGGCTGATCTATGATGCCCAGGCGCAGCGCGACATAGCGGGCCACCGGCGTGCCACCGATAGCCAGCACCAGTGCGCTGGCAAAGATCAACATGAACGTGGTAGTCATATCTGCCTCTATCCAGCCCGTCCGGGGCTGGCTTATTCCTCCAGGATCGTGATAGCCAGAATCACATCGCCTGGGAAGCCCGGGTTCTGCTGGGGATCACGCGGCGTCAGGGCCTGCAGCACGTCCAATCCCTCGATCACGCGTCCAAAGACCGCGTGCCTGTCGTCCAGCCAGGGTGCGGCGTCGTACGTGATAAAGAACTGGCTGCCGTTGGTGTTGGGGCCAGAGTTGGCCATCGAGAGCATACCAGCTCCGTCGTGGCGCAGCGTTGGATCGAACTCGTCCGGGACGGTGTAGCCAGGCCCTCCCATACCCGTACCGGTGGGATCGCCGCCCTGGGCCATAAAGCCGGGGAGAACCCGGTGGAACGTGGTATTGTCGTAGAATCCCTCGCGGGCCAGGAAGACAAAGTTGTTCACCGTGTTCGGGACCCGGCCGGCGTACAGCTCCAGTAC
>CBDUWJ010000098.1:0-7884 GCA_965370895.1 uncultured Anaerolineae bacterium
TCGCCCAGCGTGCCAAACCACAAGGTTCCGGCCTGGTCCTCGTGGATGACGGTTACAGTGTTTCCACTCAGGCTGTGGGGATCATCTGGGTCATGCTGATAGGCATGGAATTGGCCCGAATGGGGGTCGAACCGGTTGAGTCCCAGGGATGTGCCTATCCAGAGCGATCCGTGGGAGTCCAGGTGAATGCCCCAAGTACTGTCGCTTAGCAGACCAGAGGGAGCGGCCTTGCCGGTGGCCGGGTCAGGATGATAGACGGTGAATCGCTCTGCCTGAGGGTCGAAACGATTTAGCCCTCCACGGGTGGTCAGCCAGAGCATTCCATCCTCATCCTCGACCATTGCGCGAATCATGTTGTGGCTCAGACTATGCCGCGTTCCATGCCGCATTCCATGCGTTTCGTCGGGATCGTGCACATAGTGGGTGTACTGCATGGTCTGGCGATCCAGACGATTCAGGCCCCCACTGCCCGTTGCGAGCCATAATACACCCGCCGAGTCCTCATAGATCTCCGTGACGTCGTTGCTGCTCAGGCTATTCGGCTCGCCGGGCTTGCTGAGGTAGTGGACGAAGGGCTTGCGCTCAAGATCGGCCAGGTTGACACCGCCTCCAACCGTCGCTAGCCAGAGCAGTCCAGACGGATCGCTGTAGATCTGCTTGATCTCATTGTGGTTCAGGCTGTAGGGATCGCTGACGTCGGGCTGATGGCGGACAAAGCGGGCGCTCTGCCCGTCTTCCGGTTGGACGGCGAACCGGTTCAGGCCACCCCCTCCCGTGCCAACCCATAGGGTCCCCGACTGGTCAACCGTCAGGGCCTGGGCATTGTTGTGGCTCAGGCTAAATGGATCGTCGGGATCGTGCCGGTAATGGGCAAAGCGGGCAACTTGCCCATCTTCCGTATCGAGGTCAAGCCGGTCGAGTCCTCTGCTCCGAGTGCCGATCCACAGACTGCCATCGAGGCCCTCAGCGAGCGCCATAACAGAGTCGTCAGCCAGGCTATGGGGGTTGTCCGGGTCGTGCCGGTACGCGCTGAATCGCTCGCTCTGATGGTCAAAGCGATTGAGCCCGCCCCCGTCTGTACCCACCCACAGCACGCCATGCTTATCTTCGAGTATGGCCCAAACCACATTGTGGCTCAGGGCTTGTCGCATTCCATGCGCATTGTCCGGGTCGTGTTGGTAGCGGGTGAACCGGGCGACCTGACCGCCCTCTATGCTCGGGTCGTATCGATTCAGCCCGCCGCCATCGGTGCCAATCCACAGAATGCCATCCCGGTCTTGGTACAGAGCTATGACACTGTCGTTGCTCAAGCTTCGGGCTTCGTCAGGGTCGTGCCGGTAGTGAGTGAACTGCTCAGTCGACGGGTCGTAGCGATTCAACCCACCCCCATTGGTGCCAACCCACAGAAAGCCGTCCCGATCCTCGTAGAGCGCCACAACAAAGTTCGAACTCAGGCTGTGCTCATCGCCCGGGTCATGCCTGTAAACCTTGAACTCGTACCCATCGTAGCGGTTTAGCCCATCGAAGGTGCCAAACCACATGAATCCCTTGCTGTCCCGCAGGACGCTCGTTACTCGGTTGCTGGACAGGCCCTCTTCGCTGGTCAGATGCTCGAATCTCAGGTCCTGTCCTGTGCGCGCGGAAGGGGCGGTGAGGGCCGGCGGTATCTCGTCGCCGGCTTGGGCATAGCTGGCTGCCGGCGATGCGATGGCCAACGAGATCGTCAGCAGGACAACAAAGGCGATACAGCTCTTGCAGCAGGCTCTCATGCGAATCATGTCTAGCATAGGGTCGTTACGTTTCTGAAGAAAGCACATCAGTCCCAACCTTTGTGCGGCACGGCTGTCTCTCCAGCACCGGGCGCCGATCAGCCGGTGTCCCGCTGGTATGCCGAGGATGGAGTCTGGTCAGCGGTAGGAAAATCGGTTCCATTCCCCGAGCCTGGCGTGGTCATCCTACTCCCTTCTCCTGGGCGTCCTTACAGGCTTCCCTTCAATTGCTCCGCTGCCCTGCGCGTCATGCTCGACACGGCGGCCAATTCCTCCACGCTGGCAGCGCGGATGGCCTCGATCGAGCCGAAATGTTTCAACAACGACGATCTGCGCTTGGGTCCGATTCCTGGCACGCCGTCTAGTTGGGAAACGACCGTCTGTTTCCTTCGCACCTGCCGGTGGTAGGTGACCGCAAAGCGGTGGGCCTCGTCACGGATTCGCTGCATCAGATAGAGCCCCTCGGACGTGCGCGGCAGCGTGAGCGGCTCGGATCTGTCAGGCGAAAAGATCTGCTCCTCCTGCTTGGCCAGGCCCACGGCCGGAACGACGTCGCGCAGACCGTATTCGTCCAACACCTCCAGCGCCACGTTGAGCTGGCCCCTGCCCCCGTCCACCACGAGCAGGTCAGGCAGCAGGTCCCACGAGGATTTTTTCCCGCCAGGTGACTGCTCCGCCCCTCGCTCAGGGCCGGCGATTCGACGAAAGCGACGGCGGAGCATCTCCCTCATGCTGGCATAGTCGTCTGTGCCCTCCACTGTGCGGATCCGGAACTTGCGGTAGTCGCTCTTGCGAGGCACCCCCTTGACAAAGACGACCAGGGCCCCGGTGGTGGCGGTGCCCTGCGTCGTCGAGATGTCGTAGCATTCGATGCGGCTGGGCGGAGACTGCAGGCCCAAGTGCTCCTGCAATTCGGCCACGGCGCTGGCCTGCTTGCCCTCGTCCACCAGCCATTGGGCGCGCAGATGGGTCAGGGTCTCGGCGGCGTTTTCGGCGGCCATCTCCACCAGTTCTCGCTTCTGGCCACGGTGGGGCACCCGCAGGACCACCTTGTTGCCGCGCCGGCTGCGCAGCCATTCCTGGACAACCAGAGCCTCGTCGATCTCCTGGGGCAGCAGGATCTCGGGAGGTACGTAGGCAGCTTCGTCGTAGAACTGTTTGACAAAGGAGGCGACAATCTCGCGATCTGCCTCTTCCGCTGTGCCGTCGAGCACAAAGTACTCCCGGCCTATGAGCCGGCCGTGACGAATGAAAAAGACCTGTACACAGGCGTCGCCGTCAGCGCGCGCAAAGGCGATGACATCTTGGTCGGCCATGGCCGCCGAGACGATCTTTTGCCGCTCGATGACCCGCTGGGCGGCGTCCAGTTGGTCGCGATAGATGCTTGCCTGTTCAAAGTCCCAGCGGTCGGCAGCGGTCTGCATCTTGGCCTGCAGACCAGCCATCACCTCGTCCGATTTGCCCTGCAGAAAGCGACACAGGCCGTCGATCACGGTCCGGTATTCTTCCCTATTGGCTGCGCCGACGCACGGCCCCAGGCAGAGGCCGAGGTCCAGGTAGAGGCAGGCCCGCTCGTCTTGGCCGGTGATGGTCCGGTTGCAGCTAAGGTAGGGGAAGACACGGCGCAGGGTGTGCAGTGTCTGTTGCACCGCCCAGGCGGCGGTAAAAGGGCCAAAATAGCGGGCGCCATCCCGCATCATGCGCCGCACGGTGAGCACGCGGGGATAGTCCTCCTGCCAGGTGACTTTGATGTAAGGATAGCGTTTGTCGTCCTTCAGCCGGATGTTGTACTTGGGCTTGTGCCGTTTGATCAGGTTGCTTTCGAGGATCAGCGCCTCCAGCTCGGAAGCGGTGACGATAAAGTCGAAATCGGCCAGGGTGGCAACCAGCCGCTGCACCTTGGGGTTGTGCCCGGCCGAGGCGTGAAAGTAGGAGCGCACGCGGGCGCGCAGGTTGACCGCTTTGCCTACGTAGAGGGTGCGCTCCTCCGCATCTTTCATGAGGTACACGCCCGGCTTGGTCGGCAGGGCATCAAGTTTTTCTTGTAGGTGCTCCGGTGCTCGGCTGGCCATGGGCCCATTCTAACACAGGCATGGGGCTTCGTCAATAACCAGCCGGTTTGTCAGATAGCCGCTGCCATGTTATACTGGCGCCAGCCCCTGTAGCTCAGAGGATAGAGCAGTGGTTTCCTAAACCATGTGTCGCAGGTTCGATTCCTGCCAGGGGTACCTTGCTCGAGACCTTCCAGCCAGATCTGCCACGTTTCGTCTGCCGCGCTCTGCTGTCTGTCAAATCCGGCGGGAGCTTTCTGCGATCTAGTCAGTTGACGGTGCTGGAAGGTCTTTGCCATTGGGGAGGAAAGGGAGGATCATGACTCAACAGCCAAATCTGACCCTCAGACAGGTCAGTCAGTGGCCATCCTCTACATAGTAGGTGCGCCGCAGGGCGATCTGGACGACATCACCCTGCGGGCGGTGCGCATCCTGGGGGAGGCAACCCTCATCGTCGCCAGCGACGTCCCCCATACCCGGCGTCTGCTGGCCCACTACGACATAGCCACGCCGCTCACTCCCTTGTCCGAGCCAGATTGCTCTGTCACTCTGGATTCCATCCTCGATGCGCTGGAAGTGGGCGATGTCGCGCTCGTCACCACGGCCTGGTCGCCCAGTCCCTCTGGCCCCAGCTACCGGCTCATTCGGGCGGCCATTGGGCGCGACTTCCCCGTCGTGCCGAGTCCAGGACCCACTCTGCCAATCACAGCCCTCGTTGTTTCGGGCCTGCCGGCCGACAGCTTTGTCTACCTCGGCCAACTGCCCACGGGGTCCTCTGCTCGCTGCGATCTACTGGCCTCGGTCGCCGCTGAGCGTCGTACTCTCGTCACTCTGGTACTGCACCACCAGCTATCCGCTGCCCTGACTGACATGGCCGAGGCGCTGGGTGAGCGTCCCCTGGCGGTGGTGGCTACATCCGACCAGGATGGCCAGAAGGTCTGGCGAGGCACGGTCAGCGGCGCCTCTGAGCACCTGTTGGGCCAGCCCGACCAGGAACTGTGTGTTCTGGTCGTTGGAGGGGCGAGGGGCCGGCCGGCCCGCTGGGACATAGACCGGCTTCGCGCTGAGGTTCGCGCGGGATTGGAGCGGGGCCTTGCTGCCAAGGAGATTGGCCGGCAACTGGCGGTCCAATCAGGCTGGCCCCGGCGCGAGATCTACAGCCTGGCAGTAGAGATCGACCGGCTCTCCGTCGACACATAGCTGTGGTGGCATGCCGTATGCTGTCATCGAGGCATACGTTATGAACCGTGAAGCAGAGGTCTGAACCAAGCGGCGGTCCAGGCAGACCAGGAGCCGCTGGTGGCGATCAATGCCTATGCCCCGAATCTGCTCCAGGATATCGTGACCCCTCTGCGGGAGCGGGGCATCCCGGAGGACATGATTGTGTGGCTGGTGGGCGATCCCAGAAACTCGGATCTCCACGGAGAAACCTATTGGGACATGTCGACAGGCTAGTCTGTCTGCCATCCGGACTTTGGAGGTTGTCCGTTGCCTCCAAAGTCCGGTGGGGCATACGGTCCTGCGTCCCTATCTGCCTCTCACCCCCGTCGCTTTCTCCGCGGCATAGTAGGTATAGTCGCCGGGATACTCGGTCAGGTCAGCGTCTTCCAGCTCCACGATGCGGTCTACGACCCGGTCCAGGAAATAGCGGTCGTGGGAGATGACCAGCACTGCCCCCTCGAACTCGTCCAGGGCATTCTCAAGCACTTCGCAGGAGGGCAGGTCCAGGTTGTTGGTCGGCTCGTCCAGCAGCAGAAAGTTGGCGCCGGAGAGCATCAGCTTGGCCAATTGGAGGCGGCTCCGTTCTCCGCCCGATAGGTTGCGCACGCGGTTGCGGGCCATCTCGTAGGGAAACAGAAAGCGTCCCAAAAAGCCAACGGCCCGGTCCTCGTACATCGGCCTGGCCCCGCGTACCTCCTCGACCAGGGTCTTGTCTGGGTCAAGGGTCTCGTGTTCCTGGGCATAGTAGCCCACGTGCACGCTGGGACCGATCTTGATGACACCGCCCGACGGCTCCTCCCAGCCCAGGATGCAGCGGAACAGCACGCTCTTTCCCGCGCCATTGGGACCCAGTAGGCCCACCCGTTCGCCATGCCAGATGAGCAGATCCAGCCCAGCCAGGACGATCTGCATTCCTTCGCCGCGCGGGGCAGCGAAGGCCTTGTCCAGGTCCACGATCTCCAGCACTTTCTGCGATCCGCGCCAGCCATTGAGTTCCAGGCCCATGCGTCGCCGTTCCAGAACCGGCTTTTCGATCCGCTCCATCCGCTCCAGCATCTTTTGCCGGCTGCGGGCCTGGCGGGCGTGCCGTTCGTCCACGACGAGGCTGGCCCAGAGCTCAAAGCGGGCGATGGCTGCTTCAATGCGCCCAATCTCTTTCTGCTGGGCCTGGTACCTCTGCTGCTGACGGAGCAGCCGCAGTTCCTTTTCGACTGCATAGACAGAGTAGTTGCCCTGGTAGACCGACAGGCGCTGGTCCTCCACCTCGGCGATGAGGCTCACCGTACCGTCCAGCAGGTAGCGGTCGTGGGAGACGATGACCACCGTACCGGGGAAAGCGGCGATAAAGCGCTCCAGGCAGGCCTTGCCCGACAGGTCCAGGTGGTTGTCCGGCTCGTCGAGGAGCAGAAGATCGGCGCCGACGGCCAGCAGCTTGGCCAAGCCCACCATTTTCTTTTGCCCACCCGACAGGGCGCTCACAGGCAAGTCAAAATCGGCCGCGTCCAGACCAAGGGTGCGCAACGCCTCGCGGGCGCGGCTCTGATAGCGGTAGCCGTCGAACCGCTCGAACTCTGCCTGGGCTCGGGCATGCGCGCCCAGGACCCGTTGGAGGGCTGTTTCGTCGCCATAGACCTCCGGGTCGGCCATGCGTGCTTCCAGCCAGTGCAACTCTGTTTCCACGCGCACCAGGTCTTTTGATGCGCTAAGCATCTCCTCCCAGACGGTCCGGCCGGGGTCTAGCACCGGATCCTGAGCCAGATAGCCGATACGCGTGGCTTTGTGGCGGAAGACAAAGCCAGAGTCTGGTCTGATTTCCCCGGCAATGACGCCCAATAGAGTGGACTTGCCGGCCCCGTTGGGCCCCACCAGGCCGATCTTTTGCCCGGTCTGGATCTCCCAGGATACTCCCTCAAGCACGGTCTGGGTGCCGTAGCTGTGTACGATGTTGTCCAGATTGACGATGATCACGAGCTTGCCTCCCCTACACTACAGCGAGAAAAAGAAAGCAACGAATCTTCTCCGTCCAAGTCATCCGTTCTTTTCCTCATCCGTTGCAGTGTCCTGTACAAAAGGCCGTGGAGATCTCACGTCCACGGCCTGGGAAGAGTGGGTATGACGGAAAGAAAAAGCCGCGGGCACGAGCGCGCCCACGGCCGAAGTTGACATAATCCACGCGTCAGGGCACGGTACTCCCACAGGATTTCGCGTCGGGGTAGCCCATCAAACTGGGCAGGCTCAGTTGTGTCTGGCCAATGAGTAGGTGGATCACGCCCTTCGACTCCTTTGGGATCTCTGCAGACCTGTGCGACCGCATGAACACGTGCCTGCATTATAGGCCAGTGCCGCGCCACTGTCAAATTGCCCTCTTCTCCAAGCGCCCTGCCACTGTGCCACCGGAGTTGGCCAGCTTGGCGGGCGGCTTGAGTATGGTATAATTGCCAACAGTGACTATCCGCCCTGGTCAGGTGGCTGGCAAGGAGAGAACATGAACGGCTGGTCGTCCACGACTCGGCTCTTGGGAATACGGAGCAGGTCGCGCGTGTGATCGCCAGCATCCTGGAGGAGCAAGGTAGTGTGAAACTCACGCTCGCGGAGCAGGCTGGAGCTTCTGGGTTCGCAGGGGTGGATCTATTGGTCGTGGGGGGACCGACTCAGGTCCATGGGCTCTCGCCAGCCGCCAAGACCTGGCTGAAGAGCCTTCCGCGCGGGGCCTTGCGTAGATAGGCCGTCGCCAGCGTTGACACGCGCTACCGCATGCCCAGGTGGAAGTCTGGCTCTGCCGCGCGGGCGCTGGCCAAGCGGCTCCGCAAGCTGGGAGGTGCGCTTCTCCTGCCGCCAGAGAG
>CBDUWJ010000099.1:0-7849 GCA_965370895.1 uncultured Anaerolineae bacterium
CTGGTAAACCCGATGAGCAGCGATGACATCCTCGACTCCCAAACCCGTTGGATTGAAGTATATCCGCTCTTTGTCGTTCTCTCTACCTGGCTGTTTGCCGTTGATGATCTCGCCGATTTCCACCAGATCATCTTCGCTGAGCAACCCCCGCGTGCAAATGAGTCCCATCAGCCACGTCGGCGTCTTTGTCGCGTGCCGGTCGGTAACCACTCGTTTGTCTGCTTGCAGCACCACCTCGATGGACACGATGACGAAATCTGCCCCGGCCAGGACCTCGTCACGATGGAGTGAGCTGATGATCGTCAAACCGGCACCCCACTCTTGGTCCAGACGGCAGGCCAGGGCGTCTATCAGGGAAAGCCCCTCGGCGTTGACGTCCACCAATGCCAACGTCCCGCCCCTCAGGCGGGGACTGCGCATCAGCGTTGCCAGCGTTCCCAGGCCAAAGATGGCGCTGCCCGCGCCGATGGTGACCACGCGGGCAGGGAGACCCGTTATCGATTTCATGAGCTGCTCCGTGCTGTCGGAATTCGAAGAAACGCGGACATTGTACCCCGGAGCTTTCTAGAAGTCAATCAGGAAGAAGGGAGTCGGCCAGTATTCCATTGCCAGCAAAGACAGGGCCAACCCCGTGATCCGTGGAGCGGTGACTGGCACGGCCAAACACCCCAGTGCGTGCAGAGATCACGGTGCAGAAGCGTGCTGCATTGCTCTGAGCTCAGTCTCCGCCACCTCAAGGATCCTGTCAACGTCCTGCTGTGTGTGAGCTGCGGAGAGAAACAACGGGTGGGAGGGAGCATAAACGCCGTGGACCAACAATCCCTGCGAGAACTCTTTGAACTGGGCCTTGTCTGCTCTCATCTTGTCGCGCACATTTTTGATGTCATCTATGCCGAAATGCACCTCGAAAATCGACTCGAGCCCCGCGACAAACATCTGGATGCCGAGGTCTTGGGCCATCTGCCTCAAGCTGCTGCGCATCTCCTCACCCAACCCATTGACGTAGCGGTAGATCTCCCCTTTTTCTAGCTCCTTGATCATCGCCAGGCCTGCGGCCACGGAGATCACATTCCCTGAAACAGTACCGGCTTGGATAACCTTCTTGCTGCGCTCTCCGCCGGGGGTCAAATACCGGTCCATGAGATCCCTGCGCCCGCCGTAGCCGCCGATGGGGAACCCTCCCCCCAGGATCTTTCCCAGGCACACCAGATCGGGAATCACCCCATAGCACTCGCTCGCGCCGCCGAGTCCGAGGCGGAAATGGGTCACCACCTCGTCAAAGACCAGAGGGTGAGTTCCCCTAAGAGAAGTAGGTTTCATCTCGTTCGTCCTTCACAGAGAATACGTGATTCCTGGCAATAGGTCAAACTGATCGCGCACCCATTAGGCGAAGTGGGCGAAGGCTAGGCCACCCGAACTTGCACAACAGCGAGAGATGTGGTACAATGTAGACGTGGATTGCCCGACAGAGAGGGGGCATCATGCCCTGCCAGAACTTGGCGACCGTCATCGTTGTGTTGGGAGGGTCGCCGGCTCAGGCGGGCTGTCTCTTCTGCGCAGGAAGGGATCTCAGACGACCCACAACTTGCAGCGCCTGCCTTTGACTCCGGAGTACCCCCTGCAGGCGAGTCGTCTTGGGCTTCTCATTTGAGCCGCTGGCAATCCGACGATTGGCTGACTTCTGGGGTCGTGTTCAATACATTGGTGGCCTTGCAGCAGAGCTGGTGCGTTGGCGATTCGATCGAGCCTCAGGGTTGTTCTCTGCTGGGTGTCAGGTGACAGGTGATGGCTCAGGCTCTGGAGATCCATTGGGCTGACCTGGAAATCCCGGAAAGCTGATCGGTGGTTGAAAAGCGCCCAGAGCGCAAGAAGGAGGGGATCACTGAGGATTTCCGCGGTGGAACTCCATACGCTGGCGGTATCCAATGGAACACCGCAGCATCTGGTGGCCTCCACGGCGAATCCCAAGGAACCGCTCCGATACGTCCCTCGTGGGACGTGGAAAGGGGGTGATGAACTCAGACTGGCCTTTCTACCTTCTGCCCTCGACGTCTTGACCGTAGGGCAGCTCTTCGTTCAGCCGATGTCGAAAAACCATACGTCATTTCTCAACTCAAAAAGGAGGAGATAAAGACATGTTATCCAAGCGGACGGTTCTCTTGCTGTTGTCGGTTACTGTTGTGTTGGCCTTGTTGGCAGCCGGATGTGGGCAAACTCCCACCCCTGAGACCATCGTCGAAACGGTGATCGAGACGGTGGTTGTCGAAAAAGAGGTCGCGGGTGAAACCATCGTCGTTGTTGAGACCGTGGAAGTAGAGGTGATCAAGGAAGTTGAGAAGGAAGTGGTTGTCACAGCCACACCGGAACCGGTGGTGGAGCCGGTCATCCTTCGAATCGGTCAGAACGCCGCCGACATGAGTTCCCTCGACCCCCACTTTGCCACCACGACGGAGGCCCGTGCTCTGGTGGATATGATCTACAACGGTTTGGTGCGCTACAAGCCAGGAGATGGAGCGTTCGAGTCCATGGAGCCGGACTTGGCCGAGGCATTGCCGGAGCAAGAGGAGGTGGATGGTCAGCAGGTGTGGACCTTCAAGCTCCGCCAGGGCGTGATGTGCCACCCAGCCGGTGCAATGCCAGCCTACGAATTGACGTCTGAGGACGTGGTATACTCCCTGGAAAAGTCGGCGGATCCGGAGCGGTCGGCCTATGCTGGCGAGTACACCGGGATGACCTTTGAGGCGGTGGACGACTACACCGTCAAGATCACCCTGGAGAATGCCCTCTCGCCGGTGCTCTTCTACCCCAAGGTGGCCAACTACTCTGGCGGGTTCATCGTCTGCAAGAAGGCAGTCGAGGCCCTGGGCGACGACAAATTCAAGACCAATCCTGTGGGGACAGGTCCCTTCATGTTCGAGAAGTACAGTCCACAGGAAAAGATCCTATTAAAGGCCAACCCGGACTACTTCCGGGGCGCGCCACTGCTGGATGGCATCGAGTACCGCTATATGGCCGATGTCACCAGCCGCGAGGCAGGCCTGCTGGCGGGCGAGTTGGACGTGATCAACGGCATGCCCGACATCGTGTGGGTGAACAAGATGGCGGAAGAGAGCGGCGTTGAAGTCGACGTCTTTGGCGTCGGCGAGGTGGCGGTCGTCCACTTTAACACCAGCGTAGAACCGCTGGACAATCCAGACGTCCGCAAGGCGCTGGCCTATGCCATGGATCGTGACGAGTTCCTGGCCCTCTTTGGCGAGCCGGTTGCCGAGAACGTCTACTCTGCGGTGCCAGCCAAGTTCCTCGCTGGCGGTCTGACCCGGGCCGAGGTTGAGGAGTTGGGTCTGGCCTACGACATGGACCGGGAGAAGGCCAAACAGATGCTTGCCGACGCAGGCTACCCCGATGGCTTTGAGCTAGAGGTCATCACCTCCGAGATGACTGGCTATCGGCGCATCTATGAGAACTTGCAGGCCCAGTTGGCCGAGGTGGGCGTTGACCTGAAGGTCAGCGTCGTAGACCACTCGACGATGCACTCCCAGATCAGGCAGGACGTGAACCCCTTGGTGATCTACATTGCCTGGCGACCCAACGCCGATGTCTACCTCACCCGCTTCTACCACTCCGACTCCATTGTCGTCACTGGGGCCAAACCGGACACCAACTTCTCCCACGTCTCCGAGATTGACGATTTGATCGAGGGGGCGAGGGTGACAGCCTCTGCCGACGAGCAGATACAGGTGTGGAAGGACGCGCAGATCAAGCTCTTGGAGGACATGTACTCCTATCCCCTCCACTTCCAGCAGCAGGTCTACGGACGTGCTGAGGGTGTAGACTATGGGCACGATCTGCTCTCCGTACTGGCCCTCTATCCAGGCATCACGGAGAAAACCAGCATCACCCGATAGCCTTTGACCAATGACAGCCGGGGATTCTCTCTCAGAATCC
Source organism: uncultured Anaerolineae bacterium (assembly GCA_965370895.1). Taxonomy (GTDB): domain Bacteria; phylum Chloroflexota; class Anaerolineae; order JAAYZQ01; family JAAYZQ01; genus CBDUWJ01. Next base: position 3,946 of record CBDUWJ010000099.1, read on the forward strand.
CCGGCGTGTCCGTTCCGAGCCTGCACGGTTCGCCAACCGTCGCCAGAGCCTCAACACAGGTGGGATCCATGCTCAGATACATCGCTGCGCGGCTAGTACTCGCCATTCCCATACTCTTGGCCGTCTTTACGCTGGTCTTTCTTGTGGTCCGCGTGATCCCTGGCGACCCGGCCGAAGCTGCACTGGGCGACTATGCCTCCAAAGAGGCTGTGGAGGCACTGCGAGAGCGGATGGGCTTGAATGAGCCGCTCCACGTGCAGTACTTTAGCTACCTGGGGCGACTGCTCCGGGGAGACTTTGGGGACTCCCTCATCACCGGCAAGTCCATCAGCGAACAGGTAGCCTACGCCCTGCCCTACACCCTGCAGTTGACCTTTGCCTCGGTCCTGCTCGGCACCGTCCTCGGCATCCCGTTGGGGGTGCTTTCCGCCGTCAAGCGCAACAGTTTTTTCGACTACTTTGGACGCGTTATCTCCCTGGTCGGCCTTTCTGTACCAGCCTTTTACTTTGCTATCCTGCTGATCTTCGCTTTCGCCGTCAGGCTCGGCATGCTGCCAGCGGTGGGTGGCGGCGACCTACAGGAGGACCCGATCGGCAGCCTGAAGTACCTGGTCCTTCCCGCCGTGACACTGGGTCTGATCATGACCACGTCCATCACCCGGCTGACCCGTTCGGCCATGCTGAACGTACTGAACGAGGATTATGTAAGGACAGCTCGGGCCAAGGGATTGCGAGAGGGAGCCGTACTCCTGAGACATGCACTGCGCACGGCCCTGCTGCCTATCGTCGCGGTCACCGGCCTGTGGATAGCCAGCCTGATCGGCGACTCGGTCCTGACCGAGTTCGTCTTTAACCGGCCGGGATTGGGCAAGATGTTGGTGGGCGCTATCCTACAACGCGATTATGCCGCCCTGCAATCCGTCATGGTCATCTATGCGGCCTTTGTGGTCATCGTCAACCTGCTCACCGATCTAACTTACGGCCTGCTGGACCCGCGGGTGGGTCGCTGACAAGCCATCTGTCCTTGGGACATCCAGAGTCTGACGAGGCCGATGCGCAAGTCCCGTCACAGAGGTGCATGACCATGACCAATGCTGTAGAAATCCTGCCACAGCCTGGGGTGCGATTGCGCACCCGAAGGGAGAGGATGTGGCACACCTTCGTCCAGAACCGGACGGCCCTCATCGGCCTGGTCCTGGTCATCCTCGTTGTCTTCATAGCCGTCTTTGCCGACGACTGGTTCATCGCCATGTTTCAGGGGCGGGAAGCTGAACACTTGCTGGCCCCCTATGACCCCACAAAGCAGGACCCCCGCAACCGCTTGGAGGCGCCGAGCAGGGAGCATCTCCTGGGTCTGGACGGCTTTGGGCGGGACATCCTTTCCCGGATCATCTATGGGGCGAGGGTATCGCTGCTGGTGGGCACCCTTTCCGTTCTGCTCGGTGGCACGGTGGGTACGCTATTGGGTCTCACGGCAGGGTACGCGGGCGGCAAGTTTGAGACAGTCATCATGAGATCGGTGGACGTGCTAATGGCATTCCCCAGCCTGATCATGGGCTTAATGGTATTGGCCCTTCTGGGGCCGGGGATACCCAAGATGATCATCGCCATCGGCATTATGCTCTCCCCAGCGTTTGTCCGGGTGGCCCATAGCTCCACCTTGGTCATCAAAGGCAACGACTATGTGTTGGCCGCACACTCCATCGGGGTGAGACAATTCCGAACGGTGCGCACCCACATCCTGCCCAACCTCATGGGCGAAATCATCGTATTGGCCAGTGTGTGGGCCGCCACCGCCATCCGCGTCGAGGCCAGTCTGAGTTTCATTGGCCTGGGGGTCTCGCCCCCTACGCCGGCCTGGGGCACCATGATCCGTGAGGGCACACAACATCTGACCAATGCGCCCTGGCTAAGCCTTTCCCCCGGACTGGCTATCCTCGTCACGGTCCTGGCCTTCAATCTGTTGGGTGATGGCCTGCGCGACGTTATGGATCCCAAATCGTACGAATAATTCAGCATCAGCCTGTCAGGAGCACAAACTATGCTACCAAGACCCCTGGAACGTGTTGCTATCATCGGCGCTGGCAACGGTGGTCACGCCATGGCCGCCCATCTGGCCTTGAAGGGCTACCCGGTCCGATTCTACGAGATGCCCCGATTTGCGGACAACATCCGACCAGCCCAGGAGCGGGGCGGCATCGAGCTCACCGGCGTGATGGGGGAGGGGTTCGCCCGTCCAGAGTTGATCACGACAGATATTGCTCAAGCCATCAACGGCGTAAGCCACATCTTTGTGGTCACGCAGGCCGTGGGACACATGGAGGTGGCCGGGTTGTGCGCGCCGCACGTGGAAGAGAACCAGACCATCGTCATCTTTCCCGGCTCAGGCGGCAGTCTGCAGTTTGCCAAGACGTTTGGCGATATGGGTGTGAACAGCAAGATCTACCTGGCCGAGACGGTTACGCTGCCCTACGCCTGCCGATTGCAGGGTCCGGCTCACATCAACATTCACCATGGTTCAGCCGCGCAGGAGGTCATCGCCGCCCTGCCTGCTAAGGACAACAAAGCCGTAATCGAAGCCATTCGCCCTGCCTATCCTAGCCTCACGGCGACAACCCATGTGCTGGAGATAGCCCTGTACAACCCCAACATCCTGCTCCACCCCATTGGCGTCATTTTCAACCTGGGCCGCATCGAATACTCCAAGGGGGAGTTCTGGATGTACAAAGAGGGATTCACCCCGTCGGTGAAGAAGCTGCTCCATTCGTTGGAATCGGAAAAGATGGCCCTGCTGCGTGCCCTGGGTCTGGATCCTGTCCCCTTCGAAGAGTTCTACGAATACAGGTACCAGGAGAAATGGGCCGATTTCGCCACGGTCAGCAGCAAGGGGCCATTCAGCGCCAAGACTCGGTACATCACCGAGGACATCCCCATCGGCATGGTTCTGTGGGCCTCATTGGGCGAGATGCTGGGCGTGCCCACGCCCACCGCCCGCTCCCTGATCCACATCAGCTCTGTGATACACGACACAGACTACTGGCAGGAAGGGCGGACGATGCGAAGGCTGGGGCTGGCAGGGATGACGATCGAAGAGCTGAATCGCTACTTGCTGGAAGGACCAGTTCAGGCCGCCTGAAGGTACCATGTCTGCGACAGATGAATTGATAGCCTTTGTGCAAGACATTGACCACACGTTGTTACCCGGCGGCGTGATCTCGCAGGCCAAGAGGTGTGTACTGGATTTGCTGGGTGTGGCCATCGCGGGCAGCAACACCAGGATGGCCAGGGTCAGCACGCGCTTTGCCGCCGGCCAGTTCGGTCCAGGGGGCGCTACGCTTGTCGGCTCAAAGCTCCGGCTAAGTGAGGTTGGCGCCGCCTGGGTCAATGGTATCTGTGCCACTGCGCTGGACATGGACGATGGTCACCGCCTGGCCATGGGGCACCCGGGAGCGGCTATCATTCCCACTGCGCTGGCCGTCGCCGAGACGACAGGGGCAAGCGGGGGCGATTTCCTGGCGGCCGTCGCGGCTGGCTACGAAGTGGCCGTGCGGGTCAGCGTCTCCAGAGTACCGGACTACAAAGCCCACCACTACTCCACGGGCATCTGGGGAGCCCCTGGGAGCGCCATTGCGGCGGGGAAGCTTCTAAAGTTCGACAGGCGGACGCTCCAAAGCGCATTGGGCATCTCGATTGCCCACGGCCCGTTTCCCCCTGGGGGCACTCTTGTGCACGACAGCATGGTGAAGGAAGTCATCGGCTGGGCTGGCGTGGTAGGATGTTCTTCTGCCTTTCTGGCCCGCGAAGGCTTCGCCGGGACCGAGGATATGCTGGACAGATCCAGGCGCTACGACACAGCCCAACTGGTGAAGGACCTGGGCAGGGAATTCGCCATCCTCAAGACCTA
>CBDUWJ010000100.1:0-7844 GCA_965370895.1 uncultured Anaerolineae bacterium
CCACCGGCGTTGCACGCAGCGTTGCCGCCCAGCGTGCTCTGCTTGATGCTGCTGGGATCGGGGGGATAGAACAGCCCCTTCTTGGCCACGGCGTCCGCAAGGGTTTGCGTGATGACGCCTGCCTGGGCCGTCGCGGTGAAATTCACCTCGTCGATCTCGACAATGCGATTCATGCGGCAGGTGTCAAGAACGATCCCACCGGTAAGCGGGATGGACGCTGCCGCCAGACCGGAGGCCATGCCCCGAGGCACTACCGGAATCTGCTTCTGCCAGGCGATCTTCATGACCCCGCTGACCTGCTCCGTTGTGTCAGGGCGGACCACCACGTCCGGCCGCCGCTCGGCAAAGGTGCCGTCGTAGGAATAGGCGACTAGGTCCTCGGGCAAGGTCAGTACGTACTTTTTGCCGACGATGCTCCGTAGCTCTTTGATGGTCTTTTCATCGATCATCCATCCACACCCCTTCAACCTTTCTTCTCATTGCGGTACGCCTGGGCCAGCAACTGGCTGGGGTGGAGCACCTGCGCCTGCAACCCCCGGCGCTTGACGCCCAGGCTCAGTTGCATCTGGCAGCCGGGGCAGCCGCTGGCAATGATGTCGGCCTCGGTGTCGGTCACGTTGTCCATCTTGCGCTCCAGCACCCCCACCGAGGTATGGTAGTGGGTGATGAGTTGCGTGCCCGCTGACCCGCAGCAGGAATCCGCTTCCTCCATCTCCACCAGCTCGACGCCCGCTGCCCGGAGCATCTCGCGCGGTTCTTCGCGGATGCCCTGGGCTCGGCAGAGATGGCAGGGATCGTGGTAGGTCACTCGGGCATCCACCTTGCCCTTGGGCGGGCGGATGCCAAGTTCGACAAGGAACTCGCTGATGTCACGGACCTTGGCGGCAAACTGCTCCGCCCGCCCGGCATACTCGGGGTCACCGGCCAGCCAGTGAGGATACTCTTTCAGCGCTGAGCCACATGTGGCGCAATCAGTGATGATGGCATCCACGTTGAGCCCCAGCAGCAGATCAATGTTGTGTCGTGCCACGGCCCGTGCCTCGTCCTTGAACCCGTAGCCAACCATCGGCATGCCGCAGCACTTGACGTTTGAGGGAGTGACCACGTCGCAGCCGTTTTCGGTTAGCACCTCCACCGTGGCCTTTGCGCCCTCGGCCATCATCACTCCCTCGATACAGCCCAGGAAGAAGGCGACGTGGGCCCGGCGCTCGCCGCGGGCGACAGCGACGTCAGGCAGTTGGTGGCGGGTGCCCCGCAGCGGCAGCTTGTTGGGCAGCATGCGCTCCATGTCCCGCACTTGCGAGGGCAGGACTCTGGTAGCGCCGATGGCGTTCGCCACCCTACGCAAACCGCTTCGCTCGTAGAGGGCTACCGGCTTGGTGAGGAGTTCCAGCAGGCCGGTGCGAGGAAAGATGCCGCTGAAGAGGATTGGCTTCAAGGGCGGCGTCGGTGTTGCCTGGTGGATTGCATAGCGGGCCTCCAGGCAGAGGTCGGCTGGCTTGATGCCCGCCGGGCAAATCTCGTTGCAGGCCAGGCAATCCAGGCAGCGGTACATGTGGTCCTTAAAGTTCCGGGTAAGGTCCAGCTCCCCCTCGATGGCCTTGGCCACCAGCACCACCCGGGCCCGGGGCGATTCGGTCTCGCAGAGGCTGTCCTTGTAGGTGGGGCACACCGACAGGCAAAGCCCGCAACGAATACAGTGATTTACGTCTTCCTGGGTGGGGCCTTCGAACCCCTGCCAGGCGGATTTCGGTTCGTTTTCCATGTCCTCAGATTCTGCCTTCCAGGTTGCTATCGTCAATCGCGTTCAACTACGTTGGTCTTGTGTATGTCTCCGTCTGGAAGATTGCTTCGGGTAGGCGCCAACTCGCGCCCGCAAACGCCGGTAATGCGCAAGAATCTCCGGGCGCTCCAGCGCATCGGCAGACTCCTTCAGCCAATCCAAGACGTAGGCGTCGGCATCGTAGGTGAGTCGCGGCCGTCCCCAAACCATGTTCGCCAAGCCGCCGATCACCATGTAGCGGATACGGTGTTTTTCGAAGAAGGCCCTCAGCTTCTCCAACGCCTCAGTCTTGACCGACACGTCCCATAACCCGTGCTGCCCTCTCCATCTTGCGATGAAGCGTCTCATAGTGAGCCAGTCTCTCTTCCAAGAAGAGCGCTTCTGCCTCCGGCGAGACGTAGTGGGCCAAATCCCACGTGTCAAGATACTGGCGCACGCTTTCTTCAATCGTCAGCTTGGGTAGCCGTTTACGCTCCTCCTCGCGCTCCCAGGCATTGACTGTTGCGTAACCGGCCACGATGTCCCGCAAGGTAGGCATGATTACCCTTTCACAATGGGCAAGGTCAATAGGGCATGGGGCACGATGAGCGCGTCGAGATTGTCCCCCAGTATCTGGCTCACCAGGCCAAAGGCGGCCTCCATCGTCGGTGCGGTCAGGAACTTGGCCGAGCGGATCAGCTCCGGGTCCTCTGCCCCGACGACAATCACGTCATTCTGCTCCAGCACCTTGGCCATGACAAAGGCCCGTTGCTGCCCCGGCGGGTAGCCATGTTGGCGGGCGTCGTCCAGGATGAACTGCACGTCGGGCGCGTCCCGCATCGCCTTCAGGAAGCGCTGCTCGCCCACGCCATCGCCCGCGCCCTCCCCGCACGGTGCGGGCACGACGAAAACACCACCTGGTTTGACCACCGGCGTCGGCCCGAAAAAGAGATAGCTCGCCGCCCGGCTGGCCTGGTAGAGGTTGGCGTCTTTGGGATAGCCCACCCCTGCCAGGGCCACGTCGTACTGTTGCGGTACCGGCACCTCGTAAAGCGTCTTGGCAAAGGCCACCAGCTCTGTGAAGGTCGCTTCCGGTTCGCCGGCGCGGACATAGACCACCCGCTTCTGGTCGTCCTGCACGACGTTGACGATGAAGCGCAGCCCCGACCGCCGCGCCGCCTCGGTAATCGCCTCGTGGAAAGGATTGCCCTCGATGCGGCCCAGGCGCGTGCCGGGGTGATCCACCATCTGCGGTCCATGGGTGTAGGCGATCATCGCCTCGCCCGCTGCGCCGACGGCCAGCGTCTTGCGCCCGCCCGAATAGCCAGCGTATTGGTGCGGCTCGACGATGCCGGTGGCAATGAGCAGGTTGGCCTCGTAGGCCACCTTGTTGACCGACAGCGGGATGCCGCTCTCTGTCGTGCCCAGATCCACCAGCGCGTCTGGATTCAGCGGCGCATTGTCTGTCACCCGATAGCGGTCCACCACCGCCTGGCCCAGCTTGGCAACCTTCTCCTCCGGGGTGCTGGGCCGGTGGAGCCCGATGCCACACAGCAGCGTGATGTTCTCGTCACTGACGCCGGCCGCTGCCAACTCGGCCAGGATCGGCGGCACCAGCGCGTAATCAGGGCTGGAGCGGGTGATATCGGTAAAGACAATGCACACCTTGTCGCCAGATTGCGCTATCTCTCGCAGCGGTGGCGAGTTGGTGGGATTCGCTATCGCTTTCGCTACCGCTGCCGGTACGTCCCCGATGGGCGGCACGGTTTTCGATTCGACGATCGTCCCCCGCCAGCCGGCAGGCAGGTCAAATGCAAGTTCTCCCCTGTTGAAAGGAAGCTGATACATGCTCATTCCTTCAGGTCTCTCCTCGGCGAAAGATCGCCGTGCATCCGTTGGATGACGCGCCAGGTCAACTCCTCCGGCAAAAGGCCAGGATGGCGGTGGCGTCCAGTCGCGCGCACGACTTCCAGAGCGGATTGGTGCGTCTGGAAGGCCAATCCCAGCCTACGAGCCGGAGTCATCCGTCGCCAGACGGCCACATGGCGCGGCTCGCGCGGTCCCGGCTACCGGCGCACGCGCTCCACGGCATCCAGTCTTGCCATCAACACCGGCTCTTGATCGGTCACAGCGCTCTACCGCCACTCACTCAGGAATATCTTCGCAAACAAGCGACGCCCTGTCAGGCCAAGGCGCCGCCGCAACACCGTCACTCAAGCCGCCGTTGGCCTGGCATCTTTGTGCTTCCGCTCACATTATACCACATGCCCAAATTGCCCACAAGAATAGCAGGAGGCAAGGCCTGTGCCCGACGAAGGCTATTCAACCCTCCTCCTGGACCTTGCCACGCCCCCGCTTGGTTTCGCCGCGCCGGCGCTTCTCGCGCAGCCGGCGTTCTCGCGATGCGGCAGTGGGGCGCGTCGCCTTGCGCCTTTTTCGGCGCCATAGCGCGAAACGCATCAGCACCTGAAACCGGGTGATGACCTCCACCCGGTTGCGCCACTGGCTGCGTTCAGACTGGGCCGTCAGATGCAGCACGCCGGTCGAATCGACGTACGTTGCCAGCCGCTCCCCCACCCGCGACCGTTGCTCCTCAGTCAGACTGGGCGAGTTGGCCAGGTCAAAAAGCAACTCCACCCGCGTCGACGATTTCTGCACATGCTGGCCGCCCGGCCCGCTGCTCCGCGAGAAACGATAGCTCAGCTCGGCCAGGGGGATGCTCACCTTCTCGTTGATCCACAGAGTCTCGCCGCCCATTGCACCAACTATCATCAATCGAAACCGCACCTGCTGAGACGGGAGCTATCCAACAAGGGTTCTTCTCAGGCGAACAAGCTGTTCGCGCAGCAGCTCCCGCTCTCGAAAGTACTCCAGGGTGACTACCTGAGGGGATGTCCGCTCCAGAACCCACTCCAAGATTGCATAGTCCGCGTCCTGCAGGGGCTCGTGGGCATCACAGAGAAACCCATCCCGTAGCCTGGGACCACTGACGTGAATCTGTACCACCCGCTCTAAAGGCAATTGGCGGAGATGCTCAAGAATCTCCCGTCCTTGGTTTGCTGCTGCAACACGTGCATGGGCTATGTCGAGCAGAAAACCGCAATTCGTGCTCTCCAGAACCTCTGTGACACAGATTGGGGCTGCCACAAATGCGAACTTGTCTGTCGGAAGCGAAGGTAGGTTCTCCAGGATTACAGGAAGCTCGACACGTCGAGACAGCCGGGCGATGTCTTGAGCAAAACGGGTCATCGCTTTCTGGGGATCAGGAGAAGCAAGGTACAACCCGAGACGTGAGCCCAGCAAGTACAACTGCCAGGGAAGCAATTCTATGTGCACTGAAACCCATAAACTCTGCGTACAGGACAGATACCTCTTCAGGCGTCTCATACTTCCTGGTATCCAGCGCACTCTGGAAATGAGGCTGCCGGCATGAAAATGGAAAACCCAAGCAAAGAGCTCGCGCTGGTAGGACTGGATTTCCCTTACACTCTGCCAAGGGCCGACCTCTATTGCGTCAATGGGTGCTTCACCAGACCGAATTAGGTCAATCAGAGCGTTGGAGAGATTGGTGGTGAGCTGCATCGCGGTAATGACGCTTTGGTGGCTGGGTGGGAGTTACCGCCTACTCCCACATCCTCAAGCCGCCAGGCTCCTGCCTAGGTTTCCACTCGGTCGGGTTGCCCCACTCGGCGGCCTTCCAGGGCATGTTCTGCGGTTTGACTTGGGGCAGCATCTCACGGAAGAACGCCAGCCGCTCCGGGCCGGTCATGGGTGTAAAGCTCTCGGCTACGGCCAAGTCGGCCTCCAGCTCGGCCATCGTCGAGCAGCCAGCGATGACGGTGGTCAGCGGCAGGCCCAGCGCGTAGCGCAGGGCACGGCCGGCCACGTGGGCCAGCTTCTTGTAGCCAAAGATCTTCATGCCCACGACGCCTATCCCCTGCCGCGCCGCCACAGGCAAGAATTCCTCGGCAAAGCTGTAGATAAAGTGGTCCAGCACCGAGACGGCCACAAGCGCCGTGTCAAAGGGAAAGCGACGCAACGCCTCGATCTGCACCTGGGGATCGGTGTGACCGCTGATGCTGATGAAGCGCACCAACCCTTCCTCGCGGGCCTGGATCATCGCTTCCAGGGCACCACCGTGGCCCGTCATCGCGTCCAGCCGGTCAAAGCCCCAAACGTTGTGCAGCCGCCATTCGTTCACGTGGTCGGTCTGCAGGCGCGTCAGGCTCTCTTCGAGCTGACGGCGGGCGCCGTCGCGGGTGGTGTCCCACGTCTTGGTGGCGATCCACATCTCCTGGCGGCGGTGCCTGGCCACCAAACCCACCCGCTCCTCCGACTGGCCTAACGAATACATCCAGGCGGTGTCAAAATAACGTATGCCGCGATCCAGCGCCGTGTTGAGGATCTCCACGGCCTGGACCTCGCTGCAGCCCTCCTCGTCCACGATGCGCTGTGCGCCGAAACTCAGAATGGGGAAAGACTCCCCCGTCTTGCCAAAAGGTCGCGTTTCCATGCCCCAATCCTCCTTCCGTGATGGAGTAGCGGAAGATCCAATCCTGCTCACCCTGGGCCCTCAAATCCAAGCAGAGTCCGGAGTTTGGCAGCATCCTCCATCTAGGATCGAGTATAGCACAGGCGGTACGGCGCGTCAAGGGGATGCCGGCTGACTGGCGCACAGGCCTTTCGAAGGTTCGGAGCCTTCGACGGGCTGTCAATGGAATTGAGGCAAGTACTCAGCGTATTCGGCCATGTAGGCCTCCAGGATGGCGCGGGCCGTATCCAGATCGTTGATGCAGGGATCGAGGAGCAGAGCTTGGAGAGCTATCTGCCGGTCTCCCATCACGGCCGCATCCACGGCCAGGCTGGCCACGGTGATCTCCCGGCGGCAGAGTTCGGCAATCACTTCCGGTAGCGGACCGACGCTGAGCCCCTGGATACCCCAGCCACCCACCAGCGCTGGCAGTTCGACGATCGCTCCGTCAGGCAGGTTGGCGATATGACCCTGGTTGGGGATGTTCACGGCAGCGCGGTAGATCTCCTCCCCGCCCAGCAGCCCCTCAACGATCTCCACGGCCCCCTCGCTGCGAGCGTCTCTCAGATCGTCCACTGGGGCATCGCCGTGGGCCATGGCTTCGATCACCCGCCACTTCTTGTCCCTCTCCGCCCTGGCCCGTCCCCAGTCGTATAGGTACAGGTCGTACTTTTCCCAGGGCCGGCTCTGGGGATCGTGGCACCAGGGCAGATATTCAGCCAGGTGGCTATCACCGGGCACGGGACAGAGACCGGTGGCCATCAAGACCGCGCGGGTGAGCGGCTCAAAATCCGGGGGCAAGGCCATGAACGCCTGGCGGAAGGCAGGGTACAGGTCCTCGCCGGTGCGCCTGTCGCGCAGGTCAAGGATCCAGGTGAAGTGATTGAGCCCAGCAGCCTTGACCTCCACCAACGGTCTCACCTGGTCAGCCACGTAGCGAGCTTTGGACCAGATATCCGGATGGGCGTTGCTGCTGACCCCGCGCGGTACGTCCACGCCCAGGCAGCCGGCCAAAGCCACACCGGCCATCATGTAGGCGATGTTGATCTGGTGACATAGCCCTACGGTTTTGATACGGCTGTAGCGGCTCACTGCCAGGCAGAGGCGCGGTACCGGGTTAGTGAAATTGATGAGCCATGCGTCGGGGCACAAGCGCTCCATATCGCGCGCTATGGCTATCATCTCCGGCACCTGGCGCAGGGTGTGGGCTAGACCGCCGGGGCCTCCGTTCTCGCCGTAGGGCTGGCGCACGCCAAACTGGAGCGGAATCTCCCAATCGCGCTGCCACAAACCCTCGCGGGGCCCCGCCTCGATGGACACAACGACGAAATCTGCCCCGGCCAGGACCTCGTCACGATGGACTGAACTGACGATCGTCAGACCGGCATTCCACTCTTGGTCCAGACGGCGGGCCAGGGAGTCTATCAGGGAAAGCCCCTCGGCGTTGAGGTCCACCAATGCCAACGTCCCGCCCCTCAGGCGGGGGCTTTGCACCAGCGTTGCCAGCGTTCCCAGGCCAAAGATGGCGCTTCCTGCGCCGATGATGACCAC
>CBDUWJ010000101.1:0-7833 GCA_965370895.1 uncultured Anaerolineae bacterium
GCGGATTGACACGTCCGGTATCTCAGTAATCCCGCCTCTGGGGATGGGTTTGCGGGACGCGGAGCGTTTCCAGGCTCGTCCCCTTTGTTTGTCGTTTGAAGCGTCCGCCCACAGGCAAGGGCACTGTCCCGAGTGACATAGGGCCAGCTACGCTGCCCTCTGCAACGGTTTCGGGCCGAACCTCTTTCGATGGAGAAGAGTATGCGTCAACGCTTGCAGAACATCGACATCCTGGACGTAATTATGTGGCTGTTCCGGGCAGTGATCATCGTCGCTGTCATCTGGGGCACGGTGTCAACCATCCTCGACAATCCCTATACCCCCGAGGCATGGATGGACCTGTTGGTTGCAGGTCTGGCCCAAGGCAGCCTCTACGCCCTCATCGCCCTGGGTTACACGTTGGTCTACGGTGTGCTGTTCATGATCAACTTTGCCCACGGTGAGTTCTTTATGTCGGGCATTTTCACCGCAACGGTGTTTATCGCCATCCCCCTGAGCCGCACCCCATTCTGGAATCAGTATTGGGTCCTGTCCCTGATCATTGTCGGGGTGGTGGCCATGGCCGTCTCTGTGGGGATCGCCATCCTGACCGAACGGATCGCCTACCGGCCCCTCAGATTCGCCCCGCGCCTGGTACCCCTGATCACGGCTATCGGCGCATCCTTTTTCTGGCAGTACTTTTTCCGGGGCCTCTACGGTTCCGGCATCACGGCCTTCCCCACGGTAGAGGCGCTCCGGGGCTCATTGACCATCGGCCCCCTGAGCATCCTCTGGACGCAGGTCGCGGTGATCGCCACCACGATCGTGCTGTTGATCGGCCTGTACATCTTTGTGATGCGCACAAAAACCGGCAAGGCCATGCGCGCCGTGGCCGAGGACAAGCAGATCGCGGCCCTGATGGGCATTGACGTCGATCGGGTGATCGTGATCACCTTTGCCGTCGGCGCGGGGATGGCCGGGGCGGCCGGGCTTCTGTACGCGCTGTTGTACCGGCAGGTGTTTTTCCTGATGGGCTTTATCCCGGGCATCAAAGCCTTCACCGCCGCCGTCCTGGGCGGTATCGGCAACGTCGTCGGGGCCGCCTTGGGTGGCCTTCTCCTGGGCATGTTCGAAGCGATAGGACCCAATCTGATCCTGGAGGGCCTGAACATCCCGTCTGCGAACCAGCTCAAGGACGTCTTTGCTTTCCTGATGTTGGTCCTTGTGCTCATCTTCCGGCCCCAGGGTATCATGGGTGAGCGCCTGGGCGATAAGAAGGCCTGAGGAGGGTGACGATGGACATGCGTACTCGTTTCGACTGGGGACAGATCGTCCGCCTGGGGCTGCTCATGGGCACCGTCGCCCTGTCGATGTGCCTCATCGGCATGGTGGATACGTTCGACGAGCGGCACATCATCGGTGGGGCCCTCACCCTTGGCCAGATCATGCTCTTTGGACCGGCCATCGGCGGCGGCTACCTGCTAGCCCGAGGCACGTCGAGGCCACAGTCCGAAACTGGGCCGGCTGGTGGTGCATCGGCTGGCCGAACCGGAACGGCCACGACACTCCTGGGCGCACTGCTGGTTGGCCTTGTCTCCAGCCTGCCGTTGATCCTGTTGATCTTGGTGGGCCAGATCACCACCGCCGAAGGCACGATCTGGCTGCGGCAGTTCCTGCCCAACGTCTCACCCCAACTTATGGAGACGCTGACCTTCGGACAGGGACCGGTTCTGGGCTCTCTCATCCTGGCCGCTTCTTGCTCCACCCTGGCCGTGCTCGGGGCAGGCGCCTACCTGCTTCCCTCGCGCGTGCAGAGTCCACTGCTAACCGGCCTGGTGTCGGTTCTTGGTGTGGGACTTTTGGCGGAGATCATCATCCTGGCCTGGGGGAACCAGGGCATCGGACTGGCGATCAGGCGCGTCGTCTTTGAGGCTGGGGGGCTTTCCCTGATCGGCGCTGTGCTCGTCTTCCTGATATCGGCCGGTATCAACGTTGCCTGGGGCACGCAGCGCAACCGGGTCCAGCAGCGCGTGAGCACTCTGCCGCCGGAGCGGCAAAAGCGCCTGGATCAGACCAAGGTCGCCCTGGGTGTGTCGCTTATGCTGCTTCTGCCCTTCATCCTGCGGACCTACCTGACCGAGGTGGTCAACAACATTGGCCTGTACATCCTGATGGGCTTTGGCCTGAACATCGTGGTCGGCTTTGCGGGACTGTTGGACCTGGGCTACGTGGCCTTTTTCGCCATCGGCGCCTACACCATGGGCGTGCTCACCTCCACGGGCGCCCTGGGTGTGGCTGGCATGTCATTCTGGGCCGCCCTGCCCTTCTGCCTGCTCGCCTCGGTCGTGGCCGGCGTAATCCTCGGTGTCCCGGTGCTGCGCATGCGGGGCGACTACCTGGCCATCGTCACCCTCGGCTTTGGCGAGATCATCCGCATCCTGGCGCTATCAGACTGGCTCAAGCCCTGGATCGGCGGCGCCCAGGGAATCCTGATGATCCCCAAACCCAGCATCTTTGGCTTTGAGTTGATCACACCCCAGTCCCTCTACTACCTGATCTTGATCGGCTGTCTCGTCGCCGCCTTTGTGTCCTGGCGGCTGCGCGACGCTCGCCTGGGGCGGCAGTGGATGGCCATGCGAGAGGACGAGGACGTAGCTGAAGCATCGGGCATCCCTCTGGTCAAAACAAAACTGCTGGCCTTTGCCACAGGCGCCGCCTTTGCCGGCATGAGCGGCGCCATCTTTGCCAGCAAGCTCAGTTCCGTCTTTCCCCACAGTTTCAATCTCCTCGTATCGATCAACGTTCTGTGCCTGATCATCGTCGGCGGCATCGGCAGTCTGCCTGGCGTCATCGTCGGCGCGATCTTTTTGATCGGGCTGCCCGAACTATTGCGCGAGTTTGCCGAATACCGCTACCTGATGTACGGTGCCTTGTTGATCGTGATGATGATACTCCGGCCCGAAGGCCTGTGGCCCTCGGCCGTCCATAGACGGGAGCTGCACGCCGACGAGCTGGCGACTTCCGCCGGCCAGGCCACCGGGGGGCCTGCCCTCGGCGAAGCGGATTCATAGAGGGAGATCGCGACTATGGCCATCCTCGTTGGAAAAGACGTTACCAAACAGTTCGGAGGCTTGACCGCCCTCGACGATGTGAACGTGGAGGTAGAGGAGCGATCGGTCCATAGCATCATCGGGCCCAACGGCGCGGGCAAAACGACCTTCTTCAACTGCGTAACCGGCTTCTATCATCACGAAGAAGGCTCCATCACTTTTGAAGGTAGGCCACTGGAAGGCCTGACGGCCGACCGGATCACACACCTGGGCATTGCCCGCACCTACCAGAACATCCGCCTCTTTGGCAACATGACGGCCATCGAGAACATCCTCGTCGGCCAGGACCCGTTGCTGAAATCGGGGTGGGTCGGCGCGGTCTTTAACACCCGGCGGACGCGGACCGAGGAGAAGACGGCCCTGAAGAACGCCGGGGAGATGTTGGGCTTCATCGGGCTAACGGGCAAGGGCGACTTCCTGGCCATGAACCTGCCCTACGGTGACCAGCGGCGTCTGGAGATCGCCCGCGCACTGGCCGGCAATCCCAAGCTGGTGTTGCTGGACGAGCCAACCGCCGGCATGAACCCTGCCGAGACTCGGGAGGTGATGGCCTTTATCCGGCGCCTGCGCGACGAGTTGGGCATCACCATCCTGCTCATCGAGCATGACATGCGCGTGGTGATGAGCATTTCTGACACGGTGACCGTGTTGGACTATGGCAAAAAGATCGCCGAGGGCACGCCAGCCGAGGTCCAGCGGGATCCGCACGTCATCGAAGCCTATCTCGGAAAGGGGGCGACCGACTAAGATGGCTCTGCTTCAGGTCAACGACATCCACACCTATTATGGCGCCATACACGCCCTCAAAGGTATCTCCCTCGAGGTGGACGAGGGTGAGATCGTGACACTCATCGGTGGCAACGGCGCAGGCAAGAGCACGACGCTCAACACCATCTGCGGTCTCATGCACCCCAGCAGCGGCACGATAGCCCTCAACGATGAGCCGATCCACGAACTACCGGCCCACGAGATCGTGGCGCGGGGTGTGTCGCAAGCGCCGGAGGGACGGCGGGTTTTTGGCCGGCTGAATGTGACCGAGAACCTGGAGATGGGCGCCTTTATTCGTCCCGACAAAGACGGCATCCAGCGCGACATGGAACGGGTCTTTGATCTCTTCCCCAGGCTGAAGGAGCGGCGCCGGCAGGTGGCTGGCACCCTATCGGGTGGCGAGCAGCAGATGCTGGCTATCGGACGGGCGATAATGGCTGACCCCCGCCTTCTGCTGCTGGACGAGCCCTCCATGGGCCTGGCGCCCCTCCTGGTGGAAGCGATTTTTGACACCATCAAGGAGCTCAACGCCCAGGGCAGCACCATCCTGTTGGTGGAACAGAACGCCCTTATGGCCCTTTCCATAGCCAACCGGGGCTATGTCATGCAGACCGGCGAAATCGTCCTGCAGGACACAGCCGCCGCCCTGCAAACGAACGAGATGGTACGCAAGGCGTACCTGGGCGAAGAGTAACTCACCCACAGCTTCCTCATGAAAGGCGCTCAAAGTCGTGCGGATCTGCGGTTCGCCTGAGACTTTGGACGTCTTTTATGCGTCAGGGAGCTTTGCAGAACACCGCTAGCAACACCATACCGCAGCAGAGCACATTGCACTCCTCACAGCCAGCAGCGAACGGACCCGCCCTGCCCCGGGTCCTCTCCCAAGCACGACGCCGCCAACCGAGGATCGGCGCCGTGATGGCGGGACCTCGCAAGCTGACTTTTTGCAGGGGGTTCGTGTAGAATAGCACAAGTGTCTCTCACAACACCATACGGCATTCGAGGAGGAGATAGCATTTTCTAGAGCACCTGTCAGCCCACACATTGCTTGTGGGTCCGGCGCGTTTGTGTTTGACCGCCTCCGCAATAGCCACCCGAAAGCCGTCATACATCGGGTTGTGCTCCGCGGGAGCGTTCCCGGGCACCGCCTCACTAGAAGACCGCCGAGCGTCGAACAATGAGTGGGCCCGTAGGTGACATTGTTGGCCTCCAGGCTTGGGATACGCCCGGCAGGGGCACTGCGGGTGCTGATCGGGTCCCTGGCAGAATGGTCCTGCTCGTGGGGCGGGACCACCGTCCGCGCAGTCACAGAGGCGTCGGGCACGATACGCCGCACATCCCTCCAAGAGCCAACGTCATGCTCCACGCCCTTGAGCACAACGGCATCGATCCGCTCCATTGCGTCGAGCACGTCCGTGCCCGTGCGATTGACGTCCAATCCGCGGTTGTGATTCATCACCCCTATCCTTGACTGACCCTGTAGAGAACCTCTCTCTCGGGTCACAGGGGGTGAGCGCAGTCGCCAGATGGCAGGCTATCCACACGCACAAGACTCTCAAGGCGAGGCGAAAGCAGGCGGGCTTGGCCAGCGCCGAGGCACGGCTGGGACAGATCTGTGCGCAGTCCAAAACCAAAGGTATTGACAAATGCCAATCATTCTGCTATAGTACGGCGTGGCCCGGTCTGGAGACCTTGCCCACTATCTACCACAGCACCGAGGAGAGTATGGCAAAGGCAGAGATCGATTCGGGAATCTGTGGCTTTTCGGCCACCGTTGAAGCTCGCCTGAATGGTTCCACGTGCGCCCTCTCCACTGAGAGCGATTGCGATGCCATCCAGCGCCTGGCGAAAGAGCTGATTGAGGTGGAGCCCTTCCAGGCGATCACCTTCCGGGGCAAAGGCCCCCGCACCTTGGAATTGGGCGCCAAGCACTGCTACCACGCATCCTGTCCGGCGCCCGTCGGGATCATCGAAGCGATTGAGGCGGAAGCAGGGTTAGCCCTGCCAGCCGACGCCACCATCAAGCTGTCGAAATCCGAGAATTGACCTTTGCAGGACCGGGGGGAGGGAGAAGCTATGGCAAGACGTCTGGTGGTCATCGGCGGCGTAGCAGCCGGAATGAGTGCTGCCGCCAAAGCCAAGCGCACAAACCACGATCTGGAGGTCGTGGTCTATGAGAAAAGCCCCCATATCTCGTATGCAGCCTGCGGCATGCCCTATTTGATCGCTGGCGACATCCCCGATTATCACGAGCTGATCGTACGCACCCCGGAGCAGATGGCCAAGCAGGGTGTGGAGGTGCACACCCTCCATGAGGCGACAGCCATCGATCCCGAAGCGCGGACTGTGACCGTGCGCGACCTGGAGGGTGGTAGCGAATTCACCGCCGGATACGACAGATTGGTCATCGCCACTGGTGCACGCGCCGTGCAGTTGCCCATTCCCGGCTCGAACGGTTCGGACCCCTCGAGGCCGGGCATGGAGGGAGTCTTTGTGCTCCGCTCGCTGGAGACAGGACTGGCCATCTTGCGCTTCCTCACCGAGCAGCAGCCCAAGCGGGCGGTGGTCGTCGGTGGAGGCTACATCGGCCTGGAGATGGCGGAAACCTTCCGGAGGCAGGGGCTCGACGTCACGATAGTGATCCGCTCCGGCAAGGTGATGCGCGCGACTCTCGACGACGACGTGCGCCAGTTGGTCGACGCCGAACTGGAGCGGCAGGGGGTGGACGTGGTAACAGGCACCCCCGTCGCCTTTGAAGGCGATGGTCGGCTAGGGGCCGTGGCTACCGAGGACGGGCGCTATCCCTGCGACGTTGCGCTGTTGGGCATGGGCGCGCGGCCCAATGTGGAGTTGGCGCATACAGCCGGCGTCGCCCTGGGCGCGACTGGGGCCATCGCCACCGACAGCTATATGCGCACCAACCTGCCGGACCTATACGCCGCCGGTGACTGCGCTGAGGCATTGCACCTGGTCACCGGCAAACCGGCCTACATTCCCCTGGGCAGCACGGCGAACAAACAGGGCCGCGTGGCCGGGACCAACGCCGCCGGTGGTAACGTTACCTTTGGCGGAGTGATGGGCACGATGGTCGTGCGGGCTTTTGACCTGGCGGTAGCCTCCACGGGGCTCACGGCCACCCAAGCCCAAGCCTGGGGATACACTGTGCAGGAGACCATGATCCGGGCCAAGGACATCTCCCACTATTTCCCCGGCGCGGCCCACATCCACGTCAAGCTCGTGGTGGATGAGGAAAGCGGCCGGCTGCTGGGTGGGCAGATCGTCGGCAGGCGTGGCGTGGCCAAGCGGATAGACGTCCTGGCCACGGCCCTCCAGAATCGAATGACCGTGGCCGATCTGCAGCGACTGGACCTGAGCTACGCCCCGCCCTTTGCGCCGGTCTGGGATCCCATCCTGGTGGCAGCCAACGTCGCAGCGAAACAATGACGCGAGTCGTACAATGCCCCTGACCCATGTGCGGACCTTTCGCGTGCGCTACTACGAGTGTGATCCCCGCGGGCGCGTCCACGATGCCAACTACCTCCGTTACATGCAGGAGGCGGCCTTTGACGCCACGGCTGCGGCAGGTTACGATCTTGCCCGCTATCAAGGCATGAACCGCATCTGGCTGGCCCGGGAAACGGAGATCGAGTATCAACGTCCATTGTGCTACGGCGATTCGGTGCAGGTCAAGACCTGGGTGGCCGACTTTCGGCGGGTCCGTTCCCGCCGGGCCTACGAATTCCACCTAGTTGGGTCCGACGTTTTGGTGGCCCGCGCCTCAACCGATTGGGTGTTCTTGGACAGCACCACTGGCCGGCCCGCGGCCATCCCACCAGAGTTGATGGACGCCTTCTTCCCGGAAGGACTCCCGCCCGTGGATGGCCGCCAGCAGGCTCCCCGGCGTTTGCGTTTTCCGCCACCACCATCACCACCGCCGGGTGCATTGCGACCCCTGTGGGTGCAACACCGTCGGGCT
>CBDUWJ010000102.1:0-7798 GCA_965370895.1 uncultured Anaerolineae bacterium
GGGGACGCCCGATCACCTCCATCAAGCGGAGACGATGCTCACTCGCCTGCAGCAGTCCGTGGCGGGCACCACGCCGTGGCCCATGATCGAACTGCTGGCCTTGCAGGCCCTGCTGTGCGATGCGCAGGGGAATCGAAGAGAGGCATTGGCGGCGCTAGAGCAGGCGATCGCACTCGCCCGGCCCGGTCGTTTCATCCGGGTTTTCGTGGAGCTTGGCCCCAGGATGGCTGTCTTGCTGCGCCAGCTTGCCGATCAGGGTGTGGCGTCAGAATTTGTGGAGCAAGTACTGGCGGCGTTTTCCGATCTGCGATCTACGATTGATGGTTCACGATCGGCAGATGTCAATATCGAAACTCTCATCGAGCCGCTGACCAGACGCGAGATGGAGGTGTTGGCACTGCTCGCGGACAGGCTGACCAACAAGGAGATCGCCCAGAGGCTCGTTATCTCGCCACTGACGGTCCGAAAGCACGCCAGCAACATCTACCAGAAGTTGGGCGTCCCGGGCCGCAGAGAGGCCGTCGCCGCAGCCGAGGTGCTTGGCATCTTGAAGAGGCGATAGCTCGAAATCGGCGTCAAGACCTGACAGGTTCTGAAAACCTGTCAGGTCTTGTCATGCCGGGAATTCCCCCCCAGCGATAGAAAGCTGGCACACGCCGTACACCCCAAAGATACTACACAAATGCTACATTTTGTAGCCCGCCTTCCCCGACGAAATCGAGTATACTAGCGTTCGGGCTTTCAGGTCTTGCATGTTTCAAGCAAGGAACCTGGCAGGTCACTTGGCGCGATTCGCCTGGTTTCCTGGTCGTCACAGACTGTCAGGTCACCAGATCTTTGCCTGCAACCGGGATATGAGATGGGACAACACCGGCCAAAACTGACAATGTACACCCCGGCAGTCTTTCGCATACGCGTCCAGGGGGGCCTGGACGAGAGCTGGTCCAGCCATTTTGGCACCCGGGCCATGCGGGTCGAGGAAGATGAAACCGGATGCCCCGTGACCATCTTTACCAGCGAGCCGGTCGATCAGGCCGCATTGGTCGGTCTCATCAGCCATCTGAGCGCCCTGGGGCTGCCGCTGATGTCTGTAGACTACCTCTCCACTGAATAGGTCAGAGAGAATAGAAAGGAGGAGGCCAAAGCCCCAGACGAGGAAGGGAGCCAGGAAGAGAAATAATCGGGTTTGTGCTGGAGTGAAGCAGTTCAACTCCGAGGTCCTACGCACGTCGCCACCGGCCGAGGACGAGGCCAGGGCCGGCTTGGCGCGGAACGGTGGCCGCGCAGGAGAAATCCAAGTCATACTCAACAAACAGGAGGCATACTATGAAGTTCGGACCACTTGAATACATGGCCGTCAGTTTTGAGGATCCACAGTTCACCGGCAAGATCATGCCCGAACTGGAGTCCTTGCGCAAGAAGGGGATCGTCCGCCTGATCGATATGGTCTTTGTCCGCAAGAACGCCATGGGCGACGTCAAGATCACCGAGGCGAGCGATCTGGAAGGTGAAGAGGCAGAGTTGTACCGGCCGTTCCTCGACGATCTGCTCTCAATGTTCACCGAAGACGATCTGCTTCTGCTCGGGCGTTCATTGGAGAACGACAGCGGCGCTGCGCTGGTACTGTTCGAACACACCTGGGCCATCAAGTTGCGTGACGCGGTCAAGGAAGCGGGCGGCTTTTTGCTCGCCCAAGACCGCGTAGACCAACAGGCGTTGAACGAGCTGGAAGCGCTTCCAGAGGAAGAACTGGCAGCCCTGTAGCAAGCAGGGCAGAATGGCATTCTTCCCTGCCATGCCAACAAAAGCTGTGAGCAAAGGAGAGAAAACATGCCTAGAAGACGAAGACGACGAGGGCCGGGCCTGATGGGAACGACGATGCTCGTTGGCGGTGCGTACATGATAGGCTCGTCATCCGGCAAAAAGGGTGGGCAACAGTCGCAATATGCGGCAGAGCAAGACCAACGACTGGACGATCTCGAAACGCAACAGGCTGTCGATGCTGCTCTGGTGAATCAAGATGCTGCTCAACAGGCCGCCGCTCAACAGGCTGCCATGCAGCAGCAAATGCAGCAACAACAAGCTGCAATACCGCAGGCTGCGCCAGCTTTATCCCAGGATGACAAGATCGCCAAGCTCAAAGAATTGGGGTCTTTGAGGGACGCGGGCGTATTGAGCGAGACGGAATTCGATAGCGAAAAACAAAAGATACTTGCCCTGTAGTTTTCCGCACCAGGCTGGGACGGTTTTTCGTCAAGCCGGTCCAGCCTGGAACCCAACTGCATTGATGGAATGAGTCTGGCCTGGGGTCGGCGCGGTGTCGGTCATTCCGATAATGGATAGGCGAAGGAGATAAAAAGATGCGAAGACGAGGGCCAGGATTGCTCGGAATGACAATGCTCGCAGGCGGCGCCTATGCCATAGGTTCATCCTCCGGCAGAAAAAGTGGGCAGCAGTCGCAATATGCGGCAGAGCAGGACCAACGTTTGCACGATCTCGAGACGCAACGTGCCGTTGAAACTGCTCTGGCAAATCAACAGGCTGCCCAACAGGCCGCCGCTCAACAGGCTGCCATGCAGCAGCAAATGCAGCAGATGCAGCAGCAACAACAAGCTGCAATACCGCAGGCTGCGCCAGCTTTATCCCAGGATGACAAGATCGCCAAGCTCAAGGAACTGGGAGCTTTGAAAAGCGCGGACGTGCTGACCGAGGAAGAATTCCAGTCGGAAAAGCAAAAGATCCTCGCCCTGTAGTTTTCCGAACCAGACTGGGCCGGTTTTTCGTCAAGCCGGTCCAGTGTGAAACCCAGCTACCCTGATGGAACAGAAACCCAGCCGTTGATGAAGCAGTGTGTTCTGTGTAGAATCTGGGGTCAAGCAAGCCATTCAGGGGACCTGTCAGGTCCAGGCTGAGTAGCGAAGGAAAGGAAACACGCTATGTCTAACAGCGCACCCAAAGAGATGCAAGGAGGCTTCCAGCCCTGGCACCTCATCAATTTCTTTTTTGGCTTGATGTGGCCGGGCATGTTCTTTGTGCTGGTGCAGACCTACGTCCTGGAAGTCACCGGCTCGGCAGCAGACGCGGGCCTGGTGATGGGCATCATCGGGCTGGGCGCGCTGGCCACGCCGGTGTTCGGCGGCCTGGCCGACCGCTACCGGGCGCACCGGCCGGCACAGGTCCTGGCATTCAGCATGATCATCGCCGGGATACTGCTCATGGGCTTTGCACAGGACAGGATGTTCTTCGTGCTGGCCGCTATCTTGATCGGCTTTGGCCTGGCCCCAGGCAGCATGATCAGCAACGTCTATGCGGTCGCTTCTGGGCTGTCGCAAGAGGCTGAGGCCAGGGCGATAGCTTCGCTGAAAAGGATGACGTTCATGGGACAGATTCTCGGCGGCCTGGCCATTGCCGGGCTGCTGTTTGTTGACCTGCCCTTTCAGGTCCTCTTCTTGATCAGTGCTGGAGTGGCAGCAGCATGTCTGTTCCTGGCCTGGTTCACCACTCGATCCGTAGCCGCTCAGGTGGCCGAGTTGGCTGGACAAAGGGTGGAAAAGGCTCACAAGGCGGCGGCGCCGGGAAAATTCAGCCTGGGCGACATCCTAAAATCAACCTTTGGCTTGGTCCTGCTGGCCGTCTTTCTCAACCAACTGGGTTGGAGCGGCCTGTTCAGCCAGTTCATAAACTTTTTCAGCGGCGCCTTTGGGATCACCCCTTCCATCACTTCTGTCGTCAACTCGGTGGCGATCCTCATCAACCTATTCATCATTGGCTGGGTTGGTGCCTGGATGGGCAAAGCAGGGCCTGTGCCGGTGGCGTCCGCGGGGATCGGGCTGCGAGCAGCCCTGGCGCTGGCGCTGGCCGCCGTCGGTTGGGCATTTGGCGGAACCAGTGGCGCCATTGCGATGGTCCTACCCCTTTTGGTCTGGGTGGCTCTCCGCCAGCTCATCCCGTTGGTGGGCATGTCCGCCCCCGTCCTGGCAGCCCGTACTGCTCCAGGCGGCGCTGCCCAGGCCCAGGCCTTGTTGATTGCAGTTTTTGCCCTGTCCAGCGCCTTTGGCAGCCTTCTGAGCGGACAGTTGGCCGAGAACGTGGGTTGGCTGGCCCTACCCTGGCAGACAGTTGTGTTTTGCGCCCTGGCTTTCCTGGTGGTTCGCTTTGGCATCGCTCCGCGCCTGGGAGAAGGCTCCAACGAGCCGGAACCTGAAATGCTGCTGATGGCCACCGAGATGGAAGAATAAACCTGCAAATTGATAAGGAGAAAAACGCATGACTATTCACGAACCTGAATTCGGCGGCGTAATTGGCCGCACTTACCAAGAATCGCAACCCTGGTGGCCGGAACCGGTCAGCCCACCCGAGGGTGCGCCCAACGTGGTCGTCATCCTACTCGATGATACCGGTTTTGCCCAATTTGGCAGCTATGGTTCCAGTATTGATACACCCAATATGAACCGGCTGGCAGCCAATGGCCTGCGCTACAATGACTTTCACACCACCGCCATCTGCTCGCCGACCCGCGCCTGCCTGCTGACCGGGCGCAATCACCACTCGGTGGGCATGCGTATGCTTTCCATCGCCGATATCGGTTACCCTAACTCGCGAGGACGTCTCACACCAGCCGCGGCCACCATTGCTGACATCCTGAAAAACGGCGGATACAATACCTTTGCCGTGGGCAAATGGCACCTGGTCAACTCGGACAACAACACCGGTGCAGGACCTTTCGACGATTGGCCGCTGGGCAAAGGTTTTGAGCGCTACTACGGCTTCCTGGAGGGCTCGACCGACCAATTCTACCCGGAACTGCTCCATGACAACCATAAAATCGATCCGCCGCGCACGCCAGAAGAAGGATATCATTTAGGTGAAGACCTGGTGGACCAGGCCATCCAAATGATCGCCAACCAGCAATCGGGCGTTCCTGAAAAACCCTTTTTCCTTTACTTGGCCTTTGGCGCCACCCACTCGCCGCACCAGGCGCCGGATGAATACCTGGAGAAGTATCGCGGTAAATTCGACCAAGGCTGGGATCAGGCGCGGGAGGAATGGTTCGCTCGCCAGAAGGAATTAGGCATCGTTCCCCCGGATGCAGAATTGGCGCCGCGCAATCCCGGGGTCAAGCCGTGGAACTCCTTGTCAGAGAATGAGCAGAGAGTCTATTGTCGTTTGCAGGAGGCTTTCGCGGCCATGCTGGACCACACCGACGCACAGGTCGGCCGGTTACTCGACTTTCTGGAGTTGATCGGCCAGATGGATAACACGCTTATCGTTCTGCTTTCCGATAATGGCGCCAGCGCGGAGGGTGGGCCACACGGCACAGTCAACGAAGTCCGCACCTATAATCGTCTCAAACCGGATATGGATTACGACTTGGCCCATATAGACGACATTGGCACTTGGCGCTCCAGCACAAACTACCCCCGGGGATGGGCGCAGGCGGGCAACACCCCGCTGAAGTGGTACAAACAGAATCTTCACGAAGGCGGCATCCGCGATCCGCTTATCATCCATTGGCCCAACCGGATTAAGGCGCAAGGCGTCGTATGCCGCCAGTATCATCATGTCATTGACATTGTGCCCACCATCCTGGATGTAACTGGCATCGAGGCCCCAGGAATCTACAAAGGTATACCCCAGAAGCCAGTCGAAGGCATCAGCATGGCTTACACATTCGATGATGTGACCGCCCCCACTCAGAAGACTACCCAACACTACGAGATGGTCGGAGAGCGGGGAATCTGGCACCAGGGCTGGAAGGCCGTCTGCCATCACCAGAAGGGCGACAATTATGACGAAGAACAATGGGAACTGTACCATACGGCTGAGGACTTTGCTGAAATCCACGACCTTGCTGCAGAGCGTCCCGAGAAGCTTCGTGAGATGATTGAGCGCTGGTGGGCCGAGGCCGGCAAGTATGGCGTCCTGCCCCTTGATGACCGCAGGAAGGAGCTGTTTGCTGTGGTGCCGCCGAAAAAGGGTGGGCCGAACGACCGCCGCGAATACGTCTTTTACCCTGGCATGGTGCACCTGGAACGCGGCACCGCTCCCAACACCCGCAACCGATCTTACGAAATCGTCGCCGAAGTGGATCGTCCCGGCGGCGATAGCGAAGGCGTGTTAGTGGCTTTCGGCAATTACAGCAGCGGCTACAGCTTGTTCGTCAAGGCTGGTCGCCTGGTGCATGACTACAACTATGTCGGTGAGCACACCATCCTGGAATCGGATGTCGAGGTACCTACCGGGCCATCTCGACTGCGCTTCGCCTTCACCAAGACTGGTCGGCTCCAGGGCGTAGGTCGGTTGTACATCAACGACGAACAAGTTGGTGAATCGCCGATTCCACGTACCCTCCCGTTTCGCATCTCCAAAGAGGGGTTCGATATCGGGCGGGACGCCCTCTCGCCCGTGTCAGAGAGGTATGAATCGCCGTTTGCCTTCTCCGGCGTCCTGCGGAAATTGACCATCCGCCTGGACATTGACAAAGAACCGGATCACGATGGGGATTTCGAAGCGGCGATGGGTGAGCAATAAATCAATCGAAAGGATAGCCTGAACGAGAGAGTCATGAAACTGATTCTACGCATCGTTATCAATGCCATAGCCATCTGGGCCACCAGCCTGCTGTTGTCGGGGTTCGAGTTCAACGGCAACGTTCTGAACCTCACCATCGTGGCCATCGTCTTTGGCCTTATCAACGCCATCATCCGGCCCGTCGTCAAGCTGTTGACCCTGCCCATCAACATAGTCACGCTGGGACTGTTCACCCTGGTCATCAACACCCTGATGCTGTGGTTGACCGTCTGGCTGAGCGGTTCGTTGAGCCTGGAAGGCGGCATGTTCCAGAGCTTTCTCACCGCCTTCCTGGGGGCCATCATCATCAGTATCATCAGCACCATCCTGGGCTGGTTCCTGCCGGATGACAAGGACTCGAAAAAACAGTAGATATGGTGGCGATTCTGGGGACGACCGGCTCCGGCAAGTCGTCGCTCGTCCACCTCATCCCCCGCTTCTACGACGTGACCGGGGGGCGTGTGACCGTCGACGGTGTGGACGTGCGAGACGTCAAGCTGGCCGACCTGCGGCGGCAGGTCGGCATCGCGCTCCAACAGGCTATCCTCTTTAGTGGGACGGTACGCGACAACATCCGCATGGGCCGCCACGACGCTACCCAGGCCGAGGTCGAGGAGGCGGCCCAGGTGGCCGACGCTCACAGCTTTGTCGACAGCCACGCGGATGGCTACGAGCGGCGCGTGGCCCGCGAGGGGGCGACCTTTTCCGGCGGGCAGCGGCAGCGCGTCTCTCTGGCCCGCGCTCTGGCGGTTAGACCCAGGATCCTCATCCTGGACGATACCACCAGTGCCGTGGACGTCGCCACTGAAACCCGCATCCAGGAGGCGCTGCCCAGGGTGGCGCAGGGCGTGACGACCTTTGTCGTGGCCCAGCGCATCAGCACCGTGCTCATGGCCGATGTGGCCCAGGGGGCGATGTACACCCTGCGCCGTGACCTGTTCGACCATATCCAGACCCTCTCCCTGCGCTTCTACGACCGGCAGCCCATCGGCGAGCTGATGAGCCGCGTGGTGAACGACGTGGAGGCCATCAACCAGTTCCTCAGCAACGGCATCAGTCAATTTCTGACCAATCTGTTCACCATCGTCCTCGTCGTTGTAGTGATGCTGCTGCTCAACGTACCGTTGACCATCGCCGTGCTGGCGGCTGTCCCCTTGATGCTGGGCGTGATGGGCTTGGCGGGCAGGTACTCTGGTGTCGCCTTTGCCGATCTCCAGGGCCACCTGGG
>CBDUWJ010000103.1:0-7791 GCA_965370895.1 uncultured Anaerolineae bacterium
CGGATCTAGGGAAACACCTCCTCCGCTTGTAAACGATGCAGGTCAGCTTGGACCATCATGATCACCAGATCCTCGAAGGAAACATTGGGTTCCCAGTCCAGGACCGTGCGCGCCTTGGTGGGATCGCTGACCAGCAGATCTGTTTCGGCGGGACGGAGGAAGCGCGGGTCCACCTTCACGTGGTCCTCGTAATCCAGACCCAAGTGGCGGAACGCCACCTGGCACAACTGGCGGACGCTGTAGGTTTGGCCGGTGCCGACAACATAGTCATCGGGCTGGTCCTGCTGAAGCATGAGCCACATGGCCCGCACGTAATCGCCCGCGTACCCCCAGTCGCGTTTGGCATCCAGATTGCCCAGCCGTAGCTCGCGGGCCATGCCCAGCTTGATGAGGGCCGCACCAAAGGTTACTTTGCGCGTGACGAACTCTAGCCCACGGCGGGGGCTCTCATGGTTGAAGAGGATGCCCGAGCAGACAAAGAGATCATAGCTCTCCCGGTAATTGACGGCTATCCAGTGACCATAGACCTTGGCCACGCCGTAGGGCGAGCGTGGGTAAAAGGGCGTGGTCTCTTTCTGCGGCACCTCCCGGACCTTGCCAAACATCTCGCTGGAAGATGCCTGGTAGAAGCGGATTTCTGGGTCCACCTGCCGGATGGCCTCGAGGAGGCGCGTCACGCCCAGACCGGTGACCTCCCCGGTAAAGACCGGCTGGGTCCACGACGTGGGCACAAAGCTCTGGGCCGCGAGGTTATAGACCTCCTGAGGACGGTGTTCCTGGAGCACGCTGGCAAGCGACGGCTGATCCAACAGGTCGCCAGACACCAATGTCAGGCGCTTCTGGATGTGCCGGATGCGCTCAAAACTGACAGTGCTGGTGCGCCGCACCAACCCGAGAACTTTGTACCCTTTTTCGAGCAGGAACTCGGCCAGGTACGATCCATCCTGGCCAGTGATACCCGTGATCAATGCGGTTGGCATGATCCCTCCATCTTTGATTCTAGATCTTTCGGCTTCGCTCGGGATAGGTCTTGGAGAAACCTACTCCTCGACCGTTTAGGTCGGACCACGGACTTGGACCTCGGCAGGCCTGGTCTCTTGTCAGGATTTGGACCCGGTCAGTCGTCGCTATCCAACAAGCGGGCCAGGCCGGAGGCCACAGTTGGCTCCTGGAAGATCAAGATGTTGCGCTGAGCGAATCGCCGCAGCAATTCAGTGCCCAGCTCAGTAAGATGGTAGTAGCGCCGCCGGGGACCCACGTCCGAGGGCTGCCAGGTGCTCTCTACAACCCCCATCGCCTGGAAGCGACGTAGGGCGCGGTACAGACTCTTTTCATCGGCGGTAATGGTGTGTTGACTGGCGGCGTCCAACGCCTGGCCCATCTCAAAGACGTACATTGGCCGATCGCGGAGCAACATAAGCAACCAGAAGGTTAGCAACCCCTTTTTATAGACGCTTTCCCACTGGTCGAGTAGTGTGAGCAACGTTTCTTCGTCCATCCCCTGCCCTTTCGTGCTCCCTCGATGATGCCCTTGTGCAGTTGTAGTATACTACTAGTGATAGTGTACTGCATATACTAGTATACCACGACGAGCCGGATCCGTCAAGTTCTACTGGGTCGGGTGCAGATGAGGGATTGGTCCTGTTTTGTCTCTCAGCCCTCTATTGTGCTATAATCAGCGCTTGAGTGTCTCTGCTCCCGGCTAGTCCCTGACCGGTGGAATCAGCGGGTCGCGGACCGGCATGCAGCGAGATACGCCATCTACAACTGCTGGCTTCGGTGGCTTCAGCGAGCGATTCAACAGGTGGAGGATGAACGATACCAAACGGCTGTTCCGCATGCTGGCCCTCGCCAACTTTTTTCTTTTCCTTGGTTTCAACGTCTGGCGAGCTGTTTTCAACAACTTTGCGGTTGAGGAACTGGGCGTCAATGCCGCCCAAATAGGGCTCATCCAGGCATTGCGTGAAGTGCCGGGGCTAATGGGTTTTCTCCTTGGTTTCCTGGTGATGGTGCTTTCCGAGATGCGGATCATGGGGCTCAGTGTATTGCTGCTGGGCTTGGGCCTGGTGCTCACCGGAGGGGCCGACAGCCTGAGTCTGTTTATTCTGGGCACTATGGTGACGAGCATCGGCTTTCACTTTTTTTATCCCAGCAACTCCAGCATGGTTCTCATGTCAGTGGGCAAGGAGGAAACTCCCAAGATGCTGGGCCGCTTACGGAGCGTCGCTTCCTTCGCCGCAGTGGTTGGAACGCTCGTGGTTTGGGTTTTTGTGGACGGCGTGCAACTCGGGCCACTGAACATACCGGCCTGGGGCTACCGTACCACCCTTTACGTCGTGGGTGGAGTGGTCATCGCCGGGAGCTTTTTTGCCCTGCGCAACAGCAGGCACCACGGCGCCCAACGCGGGAAGCGCAAGGTTATCTTCCGCCGCAGCTACTGGCTCTACTATGCACTCACCTTCATGATGGGCAGCCGCCGCCACATCTTTACCACTTTTGCCATTTTCATGCTGGTTGACATTCACGGTATTAGCGTACGACAAACGGCAACGCTTTTCCTCATCAATAGTCTGATCAGCACGTACGCCTTCGCCCAGTTGGGCAAGCTGGTGGCCCGCTTTGGCGAACGCAAGGTGCTAACTGTGAACTTTGTGGGGCTCATCGGCGTGTTCTTGGGCTACGCTTTTTCCGCCCGCCTACCGGTCCTCTACGCCTTGTTCGTCCTGGATAACATATTTTTCGGCCTGAACCTGGCGGTGGATTCCTACTTTCAGAAGATTGCCCGCTCGCCAGAAGAGATTACCAGCAATGTCAGCATGGGACAGACCATCAACCACGTCTCGGCGCTGCTGGTGCCGGTGCTGGGGGGGATACTGTGGGTGCAGGTCGGCCCCTCAGCCACATTCCTGGCCGGGGTGGTCATCGCCGTGATTTCGCTGGTGCTGGTCCAGTTCATCCGGACCGGGCCAGATCCGACCCCGGTCCCGCGCCAGGGCCCTGGCGTCGCAGCGGACTGAACCTGGCGTGAGCCTTGCATGTCTGACAAAGAACGTGGTATAATAGTGCGACCACCTATCGAAGGAGAATACCATGCCAACAGACCTTGATCAGCTCTGCGTCAATACTATCCGTGCTCTAGTGATCGATGGCGTGCAGAAAGCCAACTCGGGCCACCCCGGTATGCCGATGGGAATGGCCGATGCAGCCTACGTGCTCTGGTCCCGATTCTTGAAGCATAACCCAGCGGACCCCGCCTGGCCTGATCGCGACCGATTCGTGCTCTCGGCCGGGCATGGATCGATGCTACTCTACAGCCTGCTCCATCTGACCGGCTACGACCTGCCGCTGGAACAGCTCCAGCAGTTCCGCCAATGGGACAGCCTTACCCCCGGTCACCCGGAGTATCCCGACACCCCCGGCGTGGAGACGACCACGGGGCCATTGGGCCAGGGATTCGCAAACAGCGTGGGCATGGCCCTGGCCGAACGGATGCTGGCAGCAACCTTCAACCGGACCGGCTTTGATATCGTGGACCATTACACCTACGCCATCGTCAGCGATGGCGAGCTGATGGAGGGGATTTCCCACGAGGCCGCTTCGCTGGCCGGGCACCTGGGGCTGGGAAAGCTGATCTGTCTGTATGATGACAACCACATCACCATCGAAGGGGATACGGCGCTAACCTACAGCGAGGCGACGCGCGGGCGTTTTGAGGCCTACGGCTGGCAGGTGTTGGCCGTGGATGGGCACGATCGTTCCGCCGTAGCCGACGCTATCAACCAAGCAAGGGCCGAGACCGCCCGACCTTCGCTGATCATCTGCCGCACGCACATCGGCTTTGGCAGTCCCCACAAGCAGGACACCGCCAAGGCCCACGGAGAGCCGCTGGGCGCCGATGAGGTTCGGCTGACGAAAGAGGCGATGGACTGGCCGCCCGACGCCCAATTCCTCATTCCCGAGGAGGCATTGGCTCACTTTCGCACCGCCGTCGACCGGGGCGCTGACGCTCAGCGCGAGTGGGCAGCTCTGTCTGCCCGCTACGCGAAAGCCCATCCCGACCTTGCGGCCGAGTGCCAGCGGCGCCTGGCCGGCGATCTGCCGCAGGGCTGGGAACAGGCACTGCCCCACATTGAGCCACAGGACGGTCCCATCGCTACCCGGGCGGCCGGCGGCAAGATCCTGACCGCATTGGCAGCCGTTCTGCCGGAGATCGTAGGCGGATCGGCAGATCTGCACCCTTCGACCAAGACCTATCTGAGCGCCTACCCGTCAGTACGCAAGGGCGAGTACGCCGGGCGCAATCTGCACTTTGGCATCCGCGAGCACGCCATGGGCAGCATCATAAGTGGCCTGGCTCTGCACGGCGGCTTTCGCCCGTATGGCAGCACCTTCCTCGTTTTTTCCGACTATATGCGGCCCAGCATCCGTCTGGCGGCCCTCATGGGCCTGCCGGTGATCTATGTCTTTACCCACGACAGCATTTTCGTGGGCGAGGATGGCCCGACCCACCAGCCAGTTGAGCACATCGCCAGCCTGCGGGCCATCCCGGGGCTGACCGTCATCCGTCCCGCCGACGCCAACGAAACCGTCGCCGCCTGGCGCATTACCGTAGAGCACCGCGATGGCCCGGTTGCGCTGCTGCTGAGCCGCCAAAAGCTCCCGATTCTGGAGGGGGCGGACGCCGCTGGGGTGGCCCGGGGCGCCTACGCCATCGCGGATGTGCCCGAGCCCCAATTGATCCTCATCGCCAGTGGCTCCGAGGTGGCCCTGGCGCTGGAGGCGCAAGAGCTCCTGTCCGAGGAGGGATTGGCCGCCCGCGTGGTTTCCATGCCAAGTTGGGAGCTATTCGAGGCCCAACCCCGGGCTTACCAGGACGCCGTCCTGCCGCCCGAGGTGACAGCCCGCGTGGCAGTGGAAGCCGGCGTGCCGCTGGGTTGGGAGCGCTACGCAGGGTCCCAGGGCGGGATCATCGGCCTGGATCGCTTTGGAGCGTCAGCGCCGTACAAGGTGCTGGCTGAGAAGTTTGGCTTTACAGCAAAGGAGGTCGCCGCCCGGGCGAAGGCGTGCCTGGAACGGGCTTGATCGTACGCCGGCTATAGCGCTTGGATGGCAGCGCACGCAAGGGGGGCGATTCAGGGAGCCGGTTGCATCTGCACGAGGGACCAGCCCACGGGTTGGCCCCTTTCGCTTCCAGAGAAATCAGTTGACCAGCGGCCTCTTGCTCGGGATGCCTGGCCGGCGGGGATAGGCCTCCGGGGTGGGGCTCACCTTCTCGATGACCACCAACGAGCGGTCCTCGGGCAGCCCAGAGAGCTCCACAGGCATCACGCGGCGCAGTTCGCCGCCCAGCAGGGTTATGGACTTTTCAGCAGCCCATGCCTCGGCAGCCCCCGTCTCCCCCTTCTGAGCGATCACCCAGCCTCCCACCTTGCAGAAGGGCAGCGTGTATTCGACGACGACCGGCAGGTCAGCTACAGCACGAGCCAGGGCCAGGTCATACCGCTGCCGGTGGTTCGCTTCGTGGGCCAGCTCCTCAGCACGGGCTTTGATCACGGTGACCGTTTGTTGCAGTCCCAGCCGGTCTACCACATGCTCCAGGAAGGCAACTTTCTTGCCTGTAGCTTCCAGCAGTGTAAGGTGGGTGTTCAGGCAGATCAGCTTGAGGGGGATGCCAGGGAATCCCGCCCCGGTGCCCACATCGATGACGCGGGCATCCGACCGGCCAAGGGCAAGACGGGTCTCTCTTGCCAGCAGGCACGACAGCGAATCGAGAAAGTGGCGGATCTGCACCTGGTCATAGTCGGTAATGGCCGTCAGATTGAACCTTCGGTTCCAGGCGACCAGTTCCTCGTAATAGAGCTGAAAGGCAGCCTGCTGCTTGGCCGTCATGTGCAAGCCCAAGGCCTTGCCCCCATCAATCAGTCGCTGCATAACCCCATTATACCATGTCTTTGCCCCATGCAACAAACAAACCCTCCCGACGCGACAGGGTCAAGAGGGCCTGAGGTTCGCTGAGTGCGTAAGCCGCACACGCCCACTGGAGTGGGACCATTGATGCCCGGCAGTCCAGCTTCTCCGCTCGGTGAGAAGGGGCTAGTGGGTGATGTGCATGGGCATGATGACGCATAGAAAATCGTCGCCGTCTACCGGTCGGAGCACGCCAGGGCTGCTTGGCGTGCTGGTTTCCAGGGCGACCTCAGCGGTGTTTGCTACAGATAGGGCATCGATCATGTACCGGGCGTTGAAGGCGATCTCGACGGCATCCCCGTCGATGCTTGCGTCCAACTCGCTCACATTGTCGCCAAACTCAGCAGACGTCCCGCTGATGATCATCTGACCTGGCGTCAACTCGGTGCCGGGAACGACGTTGACCCGGATAATATTGGCTGCGTCCCGGGCAAAGAGAAAGGCCACCTTTGCGGCTTTGAGGAATTCCTCGGTACTGACCAAGGTACGTGTGCTGTGGGCCTTGGGGATGATCTGATCATAGTCAGGAAAACTGCCCTCGATGAGCTGCGAGACGAGGTCGGTGTTGGTCAGGTGAAAGAGGATTTGGTTACGCGTCGGGGTGATGATCAGTTCGATAGGCTCTTCCTGACCAAGACTGACCCGGCCCAGTTCGGACAGAGCGCGGGCTGGGACAATCACGCTGGTCGTTTCGTCCAGGTCCACGCCCACATCTGCCGAGGTCACAGCCAGGCGGAAGCCATCGGCGGCAGCCAGGGTGAGTCCGCCCTGGTGAAACTGGGCTTGGATGCCGGTGAGGATAGGACGGCTCTCGTCGGTAGCAGCAGAAAAGACCACCTGCTCAATCATCCGCCGGAAGGTGTCCGCTTCCAGGTGAAGGCTATTCTCCCCTTCAATGGTCTCAGCGGTAGGCACAACGGGGAACTCGGTGGCGTCAATCCCTTTGATGTTAGCTTCAAAACGAGCGCATTTCAGGTTGAGGGTTTGAGTGCGTTCGGAGAGTTCCATGTCAATCTGACCGGGTGGCAGCGAATTGACGAACTCGGTCAGCAGGCGAGCGGGCACCGTCGTGCTGCCCTCCTGCTCTACCCGGGCGCCGATCCAGCAGTTGACTCCGATTTCCAGGTTGGTTGCAGCGAGTCTGAGGCGGCCTTTGTCGCTTTCCAACAGGATGTTGGATAGGATCGGTAGAGTAGAGCGGGCGGACACGGCCCGGCCCACGGTAGCCAGTCCCTTTGCCAGGTTCTCTTGCAGGCAACTGATCTTCACGGCAACCTCCTTCGCGAACGCAAGTAATTGGGGTGACCCGCAACCTCCACCACAACATGCAGTTGATAGCGACTTGTCCGCAAGGCGCCTGCAACTCCACCTCCAGGGGTGATCTCGGGACGTCTTATAGTATACTACAGAATGCCCAGAAGTTCAAACGGGGAGAGCCGCCTTTAAGTTGTAGATACCGTCCTCGATGGGCCAGCGCCGGCCGCAGTTAGCGCAGCTCAACACTTGGGAGGATTCGTGCAAGCCGGCGCAGCCGCAGGCCGGACAGCAGAAGAGGCTGTCGGCCGGCCCAGCTCCAACAGGCTTGTCCACGATACTTTGGACAAAAACGCTGGGCGTCAGTTGCCACCAGGCCCCTGTCGGTTGACACAGGCCATCCAACGTGGCCAGGACACGGGCTGGGACCCAGCGTTTGAGGAGGGGCAAACGAAAGTGGGATACGGTCCTTTGATGTTTCACGTGAAACCCTGCCTCGATCAGGCGATCCCGCATCCAGACGGGGTGAAAATCGTAATTCATCTCCGCGAACTCGTAGGGTGTTGGGTC
>CBDUWJ010000104.1:0-7784 GCA_965370895.1 uncultured Anaerolineae bacterium
CGTTGATGCCCGGTCATGACCACCGCCACGACCCCGCCGCCGGCGGTCACAGTGACCGTCTGGTCGCCCAATGACTCCTGTGTTTGCAGCATCTGCTCCTGCAGCTTCATGATCTGCTGCTGCATGTCCGGCCTGCCGCCCGGCAGACTGGCACGAATGCGACGCCCTTTGCCTTTTGCCATTATGATTCCTCCTGGTTCTCAACCGTTCAGCCCTCAGCTTACAGCGTTTGCTCAAATACCAGCTCACCGCTGATTGCTGATGGCTAATGCCTTTACTCTACTCAATGACCGTCGTCGCCCCGCCATGTTCATCGGCCCAGCGGGAGATCTGATCCAGGTCATCTTTATCCAGCGTTGGTACCTCATCTGGCTCTGGTGTGGGTGGCGCAGACGATGCCGGCTGGTCCGGTGCGTACTCTGAGGCCAGCACCAGCTTCACCCCGCAGGTGGTGCCCAACACCTCGTCGATTGCCTCCTGGATCTCCATCTTGCGCTGGGGATCGCGTAGCCTCTCTCTCAAAAAAGGGTGCGGGAAGGTGATGACGATCTCGCTGCTATTCACTTCAACTGGCTCGCAGCCGGTGTTGAGCAGACCTTGTGTCATCGGGTTGCGTAGCCGCACGGCATGCAACACCTCGTCCCACTCCCGTTCCACCTGCTCCAGTGTCAGCTGCCCCGGTGCGGTCCGCGATCGGACAACGGGTTCCGCCTTCACGGGTTTCTCGCCCGGGGTGTCCGGGGGCGTATCTGGAGCGAGTTCCGCTTTCTCTACCACACGGCGGCCCTCGGGCTTGGGCTGAGCTCGCGACGGTGACGGAGGCGCCGGCCGGGCTGTTGCTTGCCCACGTGGTGGCTCCATCACCGGCTCAGGCGCTGCCTGCTCCACGATACTCTCCACCAGGGCCAGCTCCAGCGGCAACTGGGGGATCACCTGGAGCCCGCCCCTGACGTCGGTCACCGCCCCGGTAAAGAGACGGAGAGCCCGCAGCAGTCGCCCGGCCGGAATCCGCTCGGCTAGGTCTTCCATCGCCGCGGCTTGTTCCGACGTGGCGTTGAGCAGATGTGTACCTGCTCCCTGCTGGACCAGGAGCAACCCGCGCAGGGTTTCCACCACCGCGCGGCCGAACTGGCGCGGGTCGGCCCCATCGCCCACAGTGCCGTTGATCAGGTCCAGGCCACCGGCAATGTCACCATCGGCCAGGCAGGCGACCAGCTTGTTTGCTGCCTCGCTGGGCACTGTGCCCAAAACCATCTGCACTTGGTCCACCGTGATCTTGTCCCCATAGCTGGTCAACTGGTCCAGCAAGCTGACGGCGTCGCGCAGAGCGCCCGTGCTGCTGTGGGCGATGAGCTCCAGCGCCGCCGGCTCGACGGTTACCCCCTCCTCCCCGGCGATGTAGGCCAGCCGGTCCACGATTGCCTGCAACGGAATCCGCTTGAAATCGAACCGCTGGCAGCGCGAGGTAATGGTTGTCGGGATCTTGTGGGGGTGAGTGGTGACCAGGATGAAAATCACGTGGGGTGGCGGCTCCTCCAACGTCTTGAGCAGTGCGTTGAACGCCGCGTCGGTGAGCATGTGCGCCTCGTCGAGGACATAGACCTTAAAGCGCCCTTCGTTGGGCAAAAAGCCGACCTTCTCCCGAATGTCCCGGATCTCGTCGATCCCCCGGTTGCTGGCGGCGTCGATCTCGATCAAGTCCAGCAGTTGCCCTTTGGCAATGGCTATGCAGATGGGACAGGCATCGCAGGGCCGCTCCTCTTTGGCTGCCTTGCAGTTGACCGCTTTGGCCAGCAAGCGGGCCATGGTCGTCTTGCCCGTGCCCCTCGGCCCAGTGAACAGGTAGGCGTGGCGGAATGTATCCTGGCGCAGCGCATTGCGCAGAGTGCGCGTGATCGGTTCCTGTCCCACCACATCTTTGAAGGTCTGCGGGCGGTACTTGAGATAGAACGCCTGGGCGGCCATCGCATCTCCTTGTCCGGTCTGGTCTCTGTCTCACCAGAGATTCTAGTTTACCAGAGAAGGGCAGTTTCTGCAAGGTAGCGGGTCCTCGATAGGCAAGCTGTCCCAAGATCCTCGCTGTTGTGCCTGCCCGCTTGCCTTTGCTTCGCTTCTGTAGTACAATATGGGCCGTTGGGCGAACCTGGTGTGGCCCACTGCGTCCACCAGTGTCAATAGCCTGTCTGGGGTACTGTTTGTCAGGATCTGATAGCTCGAAGAAGAGAAAGGAGTCGTCTATGTCACCCTGGCTCAAAGCAGGACTGATCGGTGGTGCGATACTTGTTGTGCTCAATCTGTTGGGAGTGATCCCCTGCGTGGGTGTGATCTCCTGTATTGGTGGGTTGGTGGTCTATGGCGGCATCGGGGCCCTGGCTGCCTATTGGCTGCCTCCTGTGCGCATGTCAGGCGCGGCTGCCGGGCAGGGCGCCCTGGCGGCTCTGGTGGCAGCGCTGATCGGCGGGATTGTAAACGCGATCGTGCTAACGATCCAGATGTCCTTGGCCGACACGGCAACCATCCTCTCCCAAATCCCACCCGAATCTCTACGTCAGTTAGAACAGGTGGGCATTGATCCTTCCATGTTCACGGGGCCAGGCGCTGGTGCGGTGTGTGGCAGCATGTGTTGTGGAAGTGGATTAATCATAGCCGCAATCCTGGGCGCCATTGGTGGCGCCGTTCTTGCGTCCATCAAACCCGAATAGGCCCGAATCGGACTTGATCCGAGACGATAGAGTACCCCAACCTGGGCTGCCGCCGCGAGGGGCAGCCCTTTTCCTTCGCCTGTGATGGCGTAGAATCTTAAGACGAGGAAGATACCATGACTGCAGATTTGCCCCAAGATTCCGAACTGGACGAGGAGGTGCACTGCCCCGAGTGTGGGGCGGTCATGGATCCAGACGACACGACCTGCCCCAAATGCTGGGCCGAGTTTGGCTTCTATTGCCCCGAATGTGATGAGGAGATCCCCGCCGACGCTACGATCTGTCACCACTGTGGCGCGGAGCTGCAGGAAGGCTTTGAGGACGAAGGGACCGAGGAACCCAAAGAGGAGTCTGATCCGGCCATCGAGCGGGCGGCTTTTTGTGGTGAGTGCGGCGAGCCCATTGGTGAAGAGGATGAGGAATGCCCTTCCTGTGGCGTGGACCTCTGCCTTGACTGCGGCAGCCCCCTCGGTGAGGAGGACCAGGTCTGCCCCACTTGCGGGGCTGAGTTCGCCTTCTCCTGCCCTGAATGCGGTGAGGACCTGCCGGCAGACGCCGTGATCTGCTCCCGGTGCGGCTTCGACTTTGAGGAGGACTAGGAGGATGGCTGAGGAAGGTGAGCAGGTCTCCGTTCTTGAGCCGGACCCGGTGGTCGAGAACCCGGACACCCTCCGCTGTCCGGCTTGTGGGACCGGGGTTTCCTTCAACGACGGAATCTGCTCGGCATGTGGCCAGGTCTACTGTCCCGGCTGCGGCGAACCCCTCGACGATGAGGACGTGGAGGACGAGGGGCCCGAGGACGGGGATGACGATGTCTGTCCGGCCTGCGGGCTCGCCCTGAGCTTTGCCTGCCCGGGGTGTGGCTTCCCCGTGGCCACAGGGGCCACACTCTGCCCGGAGTGTGGCCTGCTTTTCGTGAGGCGCTGCCCCTCCTGTAACGTGCGCATCCTCCACGCGCCCCAGGCCTGTCCCGAATGCGGCCAGGCCTTTGAGTTGGAGCGGCGCACATCGGCCACCATATTTGCTGCTGCGCCAGGGTTGGTGTTGCTCACGTGCCCCGTCTGCACGACCAAGTTCGGCAGCGAGCTGGGCGCCTGCCCTGAGTGCGCCCAGCGAGTCTGCCCCCAGTGCTACCTGCTGCTGAAGGATGATGAGGTTGCCTGCCCCTACTGTGGGTTTCACACGGCCCGGTCCTGCCCGGCCTGTGGCGCCGATGTGGGGCTGGGGCTGCCCGAGTGCCCCGGTTGCGGACAATCGCTGTGTCCGGTCTGCGGCGCAGCCGTGGGGGAGAATGACACCGCCTGCCAAACTTGTGGGACCGAACTGGCGCTTTGCTGCCCGGGCTGTAGCGCCGATCTGGAGCCGGAAATGGACCATTGCCCCGAATGTGGCCTCGATTTCAGCCATCGCTGCCCGGGCTGTGACGCGCAAGTGGACCTGGCTCAAGGGCGCTGTGCTGCATGCGACCAGGCACTTTGTCCCGAGTGTGGCGCGGCCGTCGGCGAAGAGGACGCTGCCTGCCCGGCTTGCGGCGTGGAACTGATTCTGTACTGTCCCGTCTGTGGCACCGATGTGAGCGCCACTGCCCAGACCTGCCCCGGCTGCGGCGAATCGTTTGATGATTGATCCCCTTCCGGAGATCCGTTCTCGGCGGATTCGTTGCCCGCTGGGTGTGGCTACAGAGGAACGTTTGTAAGAAAGAGGGCCACGCGCTCCGCGCAGGCGGCCCACGGTGCAGGTATGCACTGACTTGTTCCTGGTTCAGTCGCCTGGCCTTGGCAGGGTATGCACGACCCAGGAAGTGGAAGATGAGGGATTCCCAAAATGTCTACGATCGAGTCCAAGTAGGCAGGTCCGTGGCAGCGGCAACCTTGACCTTCGCCGCGTTTTGCCGTATGATGACAGGCAGGACCCGCGAGGAGTTGTGACCCGTGCTGGCAAAAGTCAAACTGGTTGAAGACCGATACGAGGAACTGAACCGGCTGATGGCCGACCCCCTGGTGGTAACCGATCACGTGAAGGTGACCGAGCTCGCTCAGGAACAGGCCGAGATCGCGCGGCTGGTGCAGATCTACCGCCGCCACAACGCCCTGGAAGCGGAGCTGGCCGACACCCGCGAACTGCTGGAGATGGAAGACGAGGCGGAGATGCGCGACCAGGCCGAGTTGGAGATCGGGCGCATCGAAGGGGAGATGCAAGCGCTGTACGAGCAGATGCGCCTGTTGCTCCTTCCCAAGGATCCCAACGACGAGAAGAACGTGATCATGGAGGTCCGGGCCGGGGCCGGCGGCAACGAGGCCGGGATCTTTGCGGCTGACCTGTACCGCATGTACACTCGCTACGCCGAGACCCAAAAATGGAAGACCGACATGCTGAACTTCCACGGCACGGGCGTGGGTGGCTTCAAAGAGGTGGTCTTTGAGATAGCAGGCAAGGGGGCCTACTCGCGGCTGAAATTCGAGAGCGGTGTGCACCGGGTGCAGCGCGTGCCGGTTACCGAGTCCCAGGGTCGCATCCACACCTCCACAGCAACGGTGGCGGTGTTGCCCCAGATCGACGACGTCGAGATCGAGATCAACCCCGCCGATCTGGAGGTCGATGTCTACACCTCGTCGGGACCGGGGGGGCAGCACATGCAAAAGAACGCCACCGCGGTGCGCATCACGCACAGGCCCAGCGGCACCGTGGTGGCCTGTGAAAGCGAGCGCAGCCAGACGCAGAACCGGGAGCGGGCCATGACCGTGCTCCGGGCCCGGATGTATGAAGCTGAGCAGCAACGACAGATGGCCGAACGGGGCGAAGAGCGCCGCCTACAGGTCGGTTCGGGAACACGCAGCGAAAAGATCCGCACCTACAACTATCCCCAGAACCGGGTTACCGATCACCGCATCGGGCTGACCCTCTACCGGCTCGACAGCATCGTCGACGGTGACCTGGACGAGTTCATCGACGAGTTGGCCACAACCGAGCAGGCGGAGCGGTTGCAGGCCATAGGGGCCTGAACCTGCGGCAGGCTTGGCAGGTCTCGCGCAGATGGGCCGAATGCAAACAGGTCAGGTCTCTAGATGCTGTTTCCATGATGATTCGGCCACTGCAGACCTGTCAGGTCTTGAAGCATGATTCCGGTTCAAGAGGCGCTGAGACAGGCGGTTCAGGCTCTAGGAAATGAAGGCGTCGAGTCTCCCCGGCTGGATGCCGAGCTTCTGCTGGCCCACGTCTTGGGCGTGAACCGGGCGGCGATCCTGGCCTGGCCCGACCGGATTCTGACCCCCAAGGAGTTGACTCGATACCGTTGCATTGTCGCCCGCCGTACCACCCGCGAACCCCTCGCCTACATCGTCGGTCACCGCGAGTTCTTCGATTTGGACCTTGTCGTGGATGCCCGCGTCCTCGTCCCCCGGCCGGAGACTGAGCTCCTGGTGGAGCACGCGCTGGAGCTTGCGCGACGAATGGAGCCGCCCATCCAGATCGCCGACGTGGGAGCCGGCAGTGGGGCCATTGCCGTCACGCTGGCCGCGCATCTGCCCCAGGCCACCATCCATGCGCTGGACGGATCGGTCGGGGCGCTGCTGGTGACGCGTGAGAATGCCCGCCGGCACGGCGTGGCCAGGAGGGTCCATTGCCTGCAAGGTGATCTGCTGTTCCCGCTATCCGGAGCGATGGATCTCATAACGGCCAATCTACCCTATGTCGCTGCCGGCGAATGGCAGGGCCTGGCACCGGAGATCCGCGATTACGAGCCACGCGCTGCTCTCGACGGCGGTCCCGATGGCTTGTCTCTTGTCCGCCGCTTGCTGGCGACGGCCGGTCCCTGTCTGCGCCCTGGCGGCGCGATTCTGCTGGAGATTGGTGCGAGCCAGGGGGGCGCCGTGACTGCTCTGGCTCGCACCAATTTCCCGCTGGGCAACGTCCGGCTGGTTCAAGATTACGCCAGCCTGGACCGTTTGGTCATTGTCTCAAATCCAAGCAATAGGTCGCGATAAGCGGCATCCAGCGTTCAGGCCGTGCAAGGCTCGAGCACTGGGCCTTTTTACCCTGGGCATTCAGCCTTTGTATGCAACCACGCCAAAAGCGGCAGGTTTGCGATCTACCCGCGAGAAACCTGCTTCCTGCAAACGACGCACGACGCCCTTGACAACGTTGCGACCGGATCTGCTGTCCAGATCGCCGATGTAATGGAACAAGCGTCCTCTGCGTGTCAGCACGCGGAACAGGTGCCGGTAGAACTCTCCTGAATACAGTTCCCCAGCCAAGCTGAACCTGGGCGGATCGTGGATGATGCGGGAGAACGCCTCATCCTCCAAAACCCTTATCTCCTCGAACGAGTCGCCGATGACCTGCATGATCCTTGGGTGCTCAAAGAGCTGCCGGGACCAGGGATTGAGCCGGGCCACTTCCAATGC
Source organism: uncultured Anaerolineae bacterium (assembly GCA_965370895.1). Taxonomy (GTDB): domain Bacteria; phylum Chloroflexota; class Anaerolineae; order JAAYZQ01; family JAAYZQ01; genus CBDUWJ01. The sequence continues at coordinate 7,106 of CBDUWJ010000104.1, forward strand.
AGTTGGGTCCAGTTCGATGGTGATGACCTGATCGGCGGTTTTAGCCGCTTCGATGGCGGTGTAGCCAAGTCCGGTGCAGGTATCCAGGACTCGACCGGCGATGGGCGCGACCATGCGGATCTTCCTCAAGGTGTCCCGGTGAGGGTCGATGCCTTTGACACGGTGCATCAGAATGCCGGAAATGAGCATGGTGGGAGCGCCGTCAGTAGGCATCAAACTGTAGAAGCGGCCGAATGTTTCGGAGAAGCGCTGGATCTTTTCTGCGGCGCCGTCCTCCACTGCAAAACAGGCCGATTTATTCTGGTCAATCTCCTCGATGCTCTCCCATGCCAGCCACTCTCCATCGGGGAAGGCCACCCCTCTTGCTTCGAGTAGGATCGTGCTTGTGGTCAGGCCCAGGTCCAGGGAGGTCATGGCCTCCCTTTCACCTTTCTGTCGGGCGCGGCGCATCGGCTGTACTTGGGCGTGAGAGAGAACGATAGGGTTGCTCATCGGGTCTGCGCCAAGCATAGACCTCCGCGACTATAGGCGAACCGCAGGTTCGCACAATCCCGGAGGTCTTGCAGCTGTGTGACCAGCCATGCCTTGCCTTGCGTCACCTCAGCCCGGCAAAGAGATCGTGGCTTTCCTCGTCCCCACCGACATAGCTTTCTGCAAGCTGGAAGCACTCCCATGCCTG
>CBDUWJ010000105.1:0-7772 GCA_965370895.1 uncultured Anaerolineae bacterium
GTGGATGCCACGAGGAGAGGCGGATGAGAGCCGTTACGCTCAAGGATTTGGCGGCTGAATTGGGAGTATCCATCACCACCGTTTCGCGGGCCCTGGCCGGCTATGGCGATGTGGCGGAGACCACGCGCCAGCGGGTGCTGCAGTCCGCCGAGGAGATGGGCTATGTCCCCGATGTCACCGCCCGCCGGCTCCAAAAAGGCCGCACCGACACCATCGGTTTTGTCATCCCCACCTCTGGTCCCCGCTTCTCCGATCCTTACTTCAGCGAACTGCTGGCTGGCATCGGAAACGAAGCGTCGCAGCATGATTTCGACCTTCTGGTCTCCACCCGCCCCCCCGACACACCCGAAGAGCAGGCCGCCTACCACCGCATGGTCGAAAGCCGCTTGGTGGATGGACTGTTGGTGGTCCGCACGCGGGTCAGAGATCGCCGCCTTGCTTATCTGGCTGAGACCGGCTTTCCCTTTGTGGCTTTTGGCCGTTCGGACCTGGATGTCGACTTTCCCTACGTGGACGAGGACGGGCACCGGGGCCTGGGACTGGTCACCCAACACTTGATTGCCCTGGGACACCAACGCCTGGCCTTCGTCTCGCCGCCACAGAACCTGATGTTCTGCCACTACCGTCAAGCCGGGCTAGAAGCGGCGTTGGAGCGCAACGGATTGTCCCTGCGGCCAGAGTATCACATTGTCGGCGATCTGACCCAGCGAGGGGGGTTCAGCGCGATGAACGAACTCCTGGACCTGTCCACCCCGCCCACGGCCGTCATCGCCTGCAACGACCTGATGGCCCTGGGCGCCATAAGCGCCGCCCAGAAAAGGGGATTGGTGGTGGGCCGCGACGTGGCCGTCACCGGCTTTGACGACATCCCCCTGGCGGAACACTCCCATCCCGCGCTGACCACCGTGCGACAGCCGGTCTACGACATCGGCCGTCAGATCTGTGGCATGCTAATCCGGCTGATCGGGGATGGTGAGTTGGCCAATGGACATGTCCTGCTGCAACCGGAGTTGGTTATTCGGGAATCCAGCGGGGCAGGCGGGGCAGGCTGAACCGGGCCGAGTTCTCATCGCCCGGATTGAAAAGGAGGTGATCGAATACGCAACACGTGTCCTGAGCGCAGCCGAAGGATGTTGCTCACCAGCCGTTACCGACTATGGAATATCCAACACACATATCCAGAATCTGAGAGGAGAAGATTGTCATGAAGAAGGTATTTGCATTCGGTTTGGTGATGATCATGCTGGCGACGATGTTGGCGGCCTGTGGGGCCACGCCGACGCCACAGGTCATCAAAGAGACGGTGGTGGTCACCCAAGAGGTCGAGGTCGAGAAAGAAGTGGTGGTCACCGTTGAGGTGGAGGCAAAGCCGGTCGAGAAAGTGGTCGTCGAGTTCTGGACCACCGACAACGAGGAAGAGCGGGTGGACGTCTACGAGGCAATTGCCGCCGCGTTCATGGCGGAGAACCCCGGGATCGATGTCCGCATCGTGCCCATCGAGGAGTCGGGCGTGACTCAGCGCATGGCGACGGCACTGGCTGCCAACCGGCCACCCGACTTGGTGCGCATGGGCGTCGAGCGCGTGGCGGCCTTTGCGGCTGACGAGATCCTGGACGAGGACGCTGCGGCGGCCGTGATCGAGGCGGTCGGCGAAGATGACTTCCGCGCCGGCCCGCTGGCCATGGTCACCAACCCCGCCACCGGCAACTATGCCGCCGTGCCCTACGATGGCTGGATCCAGGCCATCTGGTACCGCGACGACTCGTTCTCAGACGCCGGCCTTAGCGCGCCGATCAGTTGGGACGACATCAACGCCGCCTGCGACGCTCTGCCGGGTCAGGGCAACCTGCTCTATGCCTTGACGCTGGGCACGGATCCGGGCCAGAACTACCCGCACCAGGTTTTTGAGCAGGTGGCCATGTCCAATAACGCCTGGCCCTTTGATGAGGCAGGCAACGTGACCATGAACACGCCGGAGATGGTCGAGGCGCTCAAGTTCTACTCAGATCTGCAGCGCTGCGCTATGCCCGGCCCGCAGTACTGGCGCGGTGCCCGCGAAGCATACGAGCTTGACCAGGCCGGGATGCTGTTCTACAGCACCTACATCATGGACGACCTGGTCGATGGCTCGGGCATGGAGGGTGGCGGACAGATCGAGCTTGCTGTGGATAGCCTGGCGGCCAACACCGGCTTTGCGGCGGAGATGAAGGGGCCGAACGGTTCCGCCTCCTATGGGCAGTTGGTCACTCTGGCTCTGCCCCTGGGCGGAAAGCCAGAGGCACAGCAGGTCGCGGCATACTTTCTGACTGACCAAAACTATCAAGATGTGTTGGCTCTGGCCCCGTTTGGCAAGGTGCCGGTGCTCAAGAGCGCTGTGGATGGCTGGGCGGACCTCAGCCCCTACTTCCAGAACTACTCGCCAGAGACGCTGGATCAGATCGCCAACGGTTTCGAGACGATGCAGCGCTGGCTCTTCCGCCCCGACTATGGCACCACAGAGCGCGCCGTGGTCGGCGACATCGAAGGCCGGCTGCTGATCCCCCAGGTCATCAGCAACATCGCCCTGGAGGGAACCATGACGCCCGAGACCGCCGCCGAGTGGCTTCAGGAGCAGGTCGAGGTACTACTGGCCGAGCGTCAATAGGTGCTCGGTCGTTGTCACCGTCGATGGCAGGGGCCGGGCCTCAGGCCCGGCCCCATAGCCTGGCGACGCTTGGGACTTTGGCCTGCGCGTCAAAGCCGCCATCCCCCCAGGTAGTCCCCCGGGGACGAAGGTCGGTGTCCAAATCGGCCTGACAACGGCCCCAAAAAAACGGGTGGGGAATGAGTCGGGGGCCAGGTGAAAACGCCCAGAACCACCTGCTAATTGCGGTGCGATAAGGACCTGCATACCCAGGGCGTTTTCTCAGGCCTCACAGGACCACAAGGAGAAGTGACAATGACTGTTTCAACTCAAGAAGCCAAGCCGCCGCCACGCCGGCGGTGGCATTCGATGGAGGCCCAGGAGACCCGCCTGGCCTGGCTCCTGATCTTGCCCACGGCGTTGATCGTTTTTGGGGTGGTCCTGTTTCCCGCCATCTTTAGCATCTGGATCAGTTTCCACGACGTGGGACTCAAAGAACTGGGCAACGTCTTTGAAGCTGAGTTCGTGGGCCTGGACAACTATCGCGCCGTCGTCAACGATTTCGCCTTCAAGTTCCATGGCCTGGATAACTGGGGGGCAGCGGTTACCAGCATCGTCTATACGTTAGTCTCGACCTTTGTGACCATTGCAGTAGGCTTGGTCGCGGCCTTGGTGCTCAACCGTCCCTTTCGCGCCCGTGGTCCGTCTCGCGCCATCTTCCTGTTCCCCTACGTGGCCCCCATCGTCAGCGTCGCCTTTGTCTGGAGATGGATCCTGGACCCCCGCCCCTCTGGGGTGCTCAACGACGTCCTGCTGACCTTGGGACTCATCGACATGCCCCAGGCCTACCTGGCCCAGAGGGGGCTGGCGCTGTTCATAGTCATCATGTTCACTGCCTGGCGCTACTTTCCCTTTGCCATGCTGATGATCTTGGCCCGCCTGCAGGCGATAGACAGGACCCTGTACGAAGCTGCCGACGTGGACGGGGCTGGCGAATGGGCCAAGTTCTGGCACGTGACGATACCCGAGTTGCGTTACGTTCTCGGTGCCGTGTTTTTGCTGCGCCTGATCTGGACCTTTAACAAGTTCGACGACATCTGGCTGCTGACCGGTGGAGGCTTTGGCACCAATGTCCTGCCGGTGCTTACCTACCAGTTCAGTTTCCAGATGAACAACTTTGGCAAGGGGTCAGCCACCGCCATGATCTTGTTGCTCATCCTGGTCGTGTTCCTGGCGTTCTATGTGATCTTTGTCATGCGCAATACGGACGCAGACTGAAGGGAGACTGCCATGAGTATCGACAAAACCATTGCCCGTCCCAGTGACGAAAAATTGACTCTGACCCAGCACCTGTCCCGGCGGTTCAGCTTGCGACAGCTCATCTTTGCCCTCGTGCTGGCCTTCTTTCTGATCAGCATCCTGTTCCCCTTCTACTGGATGGTCAGTTCTTCCTTCAAGACCTACGCCGAGATCGGCGGCCGGAAACCGACCTACATCCCCAGCGCCCTGCGCTGGGATGCCTACGAGGAGCTCTTCGATCCCGCTCACAAGAGTTTCCAGCGCTTCGGCATCAACATTCTCAATACCATCAAGATCTCGATCCCCACGGCGCTCATCGCCACGATCTTGTCGATATTTGGCGCATACGCCGTGACCAGGCTGAAATTCAGCGGTAGCGGGGCGATGCTCAACGGCATCCTGGCAGTCTACCTCTTTCCAGGGATTCTGCTCATTATCCCGCTCTTTGCCATGCTGTCTCAGATCGGTAGTAGGCTGGGATTCGAAGTGCGCGACAACCTGGGGGTGTTGACCTTTACCTATCTGGCGCAGACGCTGCCGGTGGCGCTGTACATGCTGGCCAACTACTTTCGCACCATCCCCGAGGAGATCGAGCAGGCTGGCCTGATTGATGGTTGTAGCCGCCTGAGTGTCATCTGGCGCATCACCATCCCTCTCGCGATTCCAGCTCTGGTTTCGGTGTTCATCTACACTTTCATGATCGCCTGGAACGAGTACCTCTACGCCTTTGTATTCCTGAACGACAAGAACATGTTCACCATGCCCATCGCCATCAACCGGATTTTCAACGACCCCCAGCCGCGCCCGCACGTCGTCATGGCCGCCTCGACGATCATGACCCTGCCGGTAATCGTGCTCTTCCTGGCGATGCAGCGATACCTGACGGAGGGGCTGGCGGCAGGTGGCGTGAAGGGTTAGCAGTGCCGGGAGGTGAAAAGTGAAAATCGGCTTTGTTTCCACGCGCCTGGCCGGCACCGACGGCGTCTCGCTGGAGACGCACAAGTGGACCGAGGTGGCCCAGCGTCTGGGCCACGAGGTCTACTACTGCGCCGGCGAGCTAGAAGACAACGCACCCAACCCCACACTGATCCCGGAGCTACACTTCCGCGACCCGGAGGCAGAGGCCGTCAGCCACATGGTATTTGGCAGGATGGAGCCGCCGGAGGGGCTAGCCCGCCGTCTCGAAGAGGATACGGAGCGCCTGAAAGCCCAGCTCCACGGCTGGCTGGCCGAATCCGGCATCGACGTGATGGTGGTCGAAAATGCGCTGGCCATACCCATGCACGTCCCGCTGGGACTGGCCCTGGCCCAGCTCATCGCAGAGACGGGGATCCCCACCATCGGCCATCATCACGACTTTTACTGGGAGCGGCAGCGCTTCCGGCTCAACTGCATCCCCGACCTCTTGCAAAAGACCTTTCCACCTGATCTGCCGTCGATCCGGCACGTGACGATCAACAGCCTGGCCCAGCGAGACCTCAAGTTCTTCCGCGGTCTCGAGGCCATGGTCGTGCCCAACATCTTTGACTACGAAACGCCTGCGCCCGGGTTCGACGATTACAACCAGGATTTTCGGCAGGCGATGGGCTTTTCGCCCTACGACTGGCTCTTTTTGCAGCCGACGCGCGTGATCCCTCGCAAGGGCATAGACATCTCCTTCGAGTTGCTGCGCCGCCTGCGGGAACCGCGCGCCCGGCTGGTCATCAGCCACCAGGCCGGTGACGAGGGCATGGCCTACTATCGCCAACTCCTGGATCGGGCCGATGCCATGAACGTCGAGGTCCACTACCTGGCCGGCTTTATCGAGGAACAGCGAGTGCAACGCAACGGGCGCAAGGCCTACACGCTGTGGGACGTCTATCCCCACGCCGATTTCGTCACTTATCCCACCCTCTATGAGGGGTTCGGCAATGCGCTTCTGGAGGCGATCTATTTCCGCAAGCCAGTCCTGGTCAACCGCTACAGCGTCTACGTGGCCGACATTGCGCCCCTGGGCTTTGAATTCGTCGAAGTGGCCGGCTGGATCACCGACGAGTCGGTGGCCGAGGTGCGCCATCTACTGGACGACCCCGACCGTTGCCGTGCCATCGCAGACGAGAACTATGAATTGGCCCGCCAGCACTTTTCGTATGGAGTACTGGCCAGGGCGCTGAAACGATTGCTTTCTTGATCGCCGAAGGTCCCTCGACAGAGGCGAGGCGAACCGACCCCGCCCGGTGAGGTCGCCGAGCGCAGCCGCAGACGGCTCGGTCAGAGACCTCGTACAACAGGCTGCTAGCAGCGAGGAAACGCCATTGCACATCCCCGAGCCTTTGCAGGCCAGAATGCTGGACCACCTGACCTTCCTGTACGGCGCCGAGCGAGCGGGCCCGGTGTGGCAACGACTGGAAAAGATCCTGAGCGACTTTCACCGTCGCAACCCGGACCTGGCATCGGATCCCGGTGCCGGGCACCTCACCGAGCGTGACACCATCCTCATCACCTACGGCGACCAGTTTCAGGAGTCGGGGCCGCACGGCACCGTGCGGATGCCACCGCTACAGACCCTGCACCAGGTGCTGACCGAGACGTTGGACGGCGTGGTCTCTGGCGTCCACATCCTGCCCTTCTTTCCCTACTCCTCCGACGACGGTTTCTCGGTCATCGACTACACCCAGGTTAACCCCGACTTTGGCACCTGGGCCGACGTGGAGCGCTTGGGGGGCGACTTCCGCCTGATGTTCGACGCCGTCGTCAACCACATCTCCCGGCAGAGCACCTGGTTTCGGCGTTACCTGGCCGCCGACCCCGAGTACGTGGATTGGTTCATAACCGTCGAGCCGGGCACAGACCTATCACGGGTAGTCCGGCCCCGCGCCCTGCCCCTACTGACTGCAGTGCAGACCCCGGCTGGCGAGAAGCTGGTGTGGACGACCTTTAGCGAGGACCAGATCGACCTGAACTACGCCCACCCGCCGGTGCTGCTCAAGATCATCGACATCCTGCTGTTCTACGTGGAAAAGGGCGCCCAGATCATCCGCCTGGACGCCATCGCCTACCTCTGGAAAAAGATCGGCACGTCCTCCATCCACCTAGAAGAGACGCACCGGGTGGTGAAACTGATGCGCTGTGTGCTGGACGCTGTCGCGCCGGGCGTGGTCCTCATCACCGAGACCAACGTCCCCCACGAGGAGAACGTGAGTTACTTTGGCGATCCCCTACCAGAGCCTGTCCTGAGCGCAGTTGAAGGAACAGGCCGCACCGACGAGGCGCAGATGGTTTACCAATTCCCCCTGGCCCCGCTGGTGATGCACAGTCTGCTCTCAGGCAATGCGCGAGTACTCTCCGAGTGGGCAGCGGATCTGGAGACCCCGACGGCGCAAGCCACATTTTTCAATTTCACCGCCTCCCACGATGGCATCGGCGTAATGCCCGCCCGGGACCTGCTGACTGAGGCAGAGATCCAGGCGCTGGTAGACGCAACCCTGACCCACGGCGGCAGAGTGTCATACAAGACCAACCCCGACGGCAGCCGCAGCGTCTACGAGCTCAACATCTCCTACTTTGACGCCCTGTCGGATCCTGTGGCTGACGAGCCCCAGGCAGTGCAGGTGGCGCGCTTAATCGTGAGCCAGGCCATCATGTTGGCCCTGGCGGGGGTGCCGGGCATCTACGTCCACAGTCTCTTGGGATCGCGGAGCTGGCACGAAGGTGTGGCTCAAACTGGCCGGAACCGGTCCATCAACCGCCAGAAACTGGACCGGGGCACTCTGGAGCGGGATCTGGCCGACCCGACGTCGCTGCGCCACCAGGTTCTTGCTGCCTACAGCCGCCTGTTGCGCGCCCGCGCTGCTGAGCCAGCCTTCCACCC
>CBDUWJ010000106.1:0-7692 GCA_965370895.1 uncultured Anaerolineae bacterium
TCGCCTTCGCCAAGGTGCCCAGCCGTGCTGCCTTTGCCAACAACCCCATGTCCCCATTTGCTCATGGACTGATTTGTCTCCTTCCGCACTGGCAGAGTTGCTATCTCTTCCACGGCGGCGCTTCCGGCAGGAGCTTGTCGAACTCGGCGATCAGGTGCGCCTCGTACTCGCCCGCATACTCGCCCGCCAGGAATTTGTGCGCCGCCTCCTCATAGAACCGCTTCCAGGATTGATCCTCGTGGCCAGGGTTGATCGGATAGAACAGAGCACTGTTGGCCCGCGCCGCCTGCATGTCACCCGGCGCGTCGCCAATCATGAGGATCTGGTCCGGTGCGTATTTGCCCCTGGCAGCCAACTCCAGATGGAGCGCTTTGGTACCCATCTCCTGCCCGGCAATGACGTGCACGTACTTGGCAATGTCGTGCTCCTCCCACTCCCGTGTCAGCGCCTCAAGGGGTGTGGCCGAGACAACAATCATATCCGCCTTGTCGGCCAGAAAGGCCAGACTCTCGCGCACCCAGGGAAAGGGGGGCACGCCGTGGACCATGTCAGCGATGGTCGCATTGACCCCAGTCGTCCAGGCCCACGCCCGGTCCAGCTCCGGATCGGGATGGCGCCCCATATAGGACCGCAGGCCGTCGTTACTCTTGGGGAAGGCATCGTCGGTGATGAATTCCCGGATGCGAGGTGCGTTCGGCGGAACGACGCCACGCGCCTGCACCTCGGGCCGCTCGCGCAGAAGGTCAAAGACCATCACCAGCGCCGGCCAGCGGTTGATGCCCCGCCACTTGGAATAGAGGTTCACGAATTCAGCCGCCTCGCGGGCGTACTTGGAGACCGGCTGGAGTCCCCAATGCTTCACGATGTTGGGTGTAAAACACTCCTTGTGCTTGATCTCCATGGTGTCAAAAGCACAGCCATCCGAATCTATGCCGATGAAAAAGCCGTGCCCAGGCGTCAGTTCCGCCAAGGGACGCGCTGCGTCTGGATAGTCTACCACGTTTACCTCCCAAGTATGCGGAAATGCAAGTGTGTAAAGACTCAGTTCCGCTCTTTCGCCTGCCTGCCCATCTACTCATTCACCCTTTTAGACGCCGCTGAAGGCACTAAACCCTCCGTCAATGGGCACGACGACGCCGGTTATGAACTCGGATGCCGGGGAGAGCAACCAGAGCACCGTGCCGAGCAGGTCTGCCGGGTCGCCGAAACGGTTCATCGGCGTGTGGTCGATGATGGTCTTGCCCCGGGGAGTCAATGCGCCTGTCTCTTTGTCGGTCAGCAGGAAGCGGTTCTGCGCCGTCAAAAAGAAGCCAGGCGCGATAGCGTTGACGCGAATCCGCGGGGAGTACTCCTGTGCCATGTGCACAGCGAGCCACTGAGTGAAATTGCTCACCCCAGCCTTGGCTGCGGAATAGGCCGGGATCCGGGTCAGCGGGCGGAAGGCATTCATCGAAGACAGGTTCAAAATCACCCCTTCTCCGCGTTCCGCCATTCCCCTTCCAAAGACCTGGCTGGGCAGGATCGTACCCACGATATTGAGATCAAAGATGAACCGCATCGCATCCTCAGGAAGATCGAAGAAAGGGAGGTCAGGGCTCGTGGTGGCCTGCGGGCTGTTGCCACCAGCCGCGTTGATCAGCGCGTCCACTGGGCCAAACTCAGCACGAATGGACTCCTGGGCCGTGACGAGCGTGTCGCGCTGCAAGACGTCGGTATAGACGACAATAGCGCAGCCAGGCCCACACCCCAGGCGGTCCATCAACCGGTCCGCCAAAGATGGGTCCCGATCAAGAATGACGACGTTGGCTCCACACCCAACCAGCATACAGGCTATCTCGCCGCCCAGGATCCCCGCGCCGCCGGTGATGGCCACCGTGCGCCCCGTCAAGTCATACCACTCCGTCACGGTCTGCAGGTCCATGTTCACTCACCTCGTGTGTGTTGTGTGTCCAATACTCTGCGTTTCGGTTTCCGTGGCGGCTTTCAGCGTCCCAGATAGCCGCCGTCGACTGGGATGATGGCGCCGTGCACAAAATCAGAGGCCGCCGATCCAAGAAAAATCACTGTCCCCCTCAGGTCGCTGGGTTTGCCCCACCGGCCCGCAGGGATACGAGCCAGGATGAGCGGTTCCCGCTGAACATTGCCGACCAGCGCTGAGGTCATCTCGGTGTCCATATAGCCTGGAGCGATGGCATTGACATTGACTCCGCGCCCCGCCCATTCGTTGCTGAGTGCCTTGGTGAGCTGGGCCACACCCCCTTTACTGGAGGCATATGCAGAGATGGTGACCCCTCCGAAGAAGCTGATAGCCGAAGCCACATTGATGATCTTTCCAGATCCCTGGGCCAGCATATGGCGCCCAGCAGCCTGGGCCAGGATCCACACGGCATCCAGGTTGACCGAGAGCACATAGTCCCAATCCTCGAGGGGAAACTCCTCTGCGGGATGGCGCCGCTGCGCACCTGCGTTGTTCACCAGTATGTCGAGACCGCCCAGGGCCTCCACGGCGCGATCCGCCAGGACCAGTATCTGAGAACGGTCGGAAAGGTCGGCCTGAAACGGAACCGCCCCCATCCGCTCGGCCGCCTCAAAGACCCGATCCGACCGCCCGACGATGGCCACCTTTGCTCCACCATGAACCAGTGCCTCAGCCATGGCGCGCCCCAAACCCGCACTCCCGCCAGTGACCAGCGCCTTCTTTCCCTCCACAGAAAACAGGTCATACACATCCCCGCTGCTCATCTTCCTCTTTGCCCGTCTGCTCATTTGTGTGTTTGCTCACTTGTCGATTCATCAACCTCAACCATCACGCCCGGCACAACCTCGGGGCGATAGAGCGCCGATGCACCGGCTTGGCGCAGGGCTTCCTCCAGCGGAGTAGCATCCGGCCAGGGCCAGAGAGCAATGATCGTGCCACCGTCGCCCGCGCCAGCCAGCTTGGCCCCCGGGGCGCCGGCCTGCAAGGCAGCGGCGATCAGTCGCTCATTGGATTCGCCAGAGCCACCCAGGTCTCGTTGAATGGCGTGATTCTCATTCATCAAGTGCCCCAAGAGCGTCCAGTCGGCCAAGATCAGTGCTTTTTTGCCCATCCGCGCGACGTCTGCGATGCGCCTGTAGCCCTCAGCGACGGCTGTCTCGCCCTCCAGCCAGCGCTCGCGGAGCGGCTTGTGGACTGCACTGGAAGCGTGCTGCACACCGGTAAAGCCCAGTACAAAGGGCAACTGTGGAACATAGTCAGCTAGGGGCTCAATGGTAGCAAAGAGCTCCGCCTCAGCCTGGCGATAGAATTGCTTACCCTGAAAGTCCATGTAATTCAGGCCGCCGAAGGTGCACATGCAGGCATCCTGGTAGCCGCAAACGACCTTGAGGTAGTTTAGCTCGATGTAGCGCGCCCTCTCGGCCAACTGGTAGAGATTGATCTTCTCTCCCTGCCAGACCAAGAACGACTGCAACAGAGCCACTACCAGCGCCGTGGATCCTGCCAGACCACTGCGCAAAGGGATTTCACTTTCGTAGTACACTTGACCGGCCAATGGTGGCAGGCGCAAGTAGTCGAGCACAGCACGGGCCACGTCAAAGCGATCACCCTGAGGACGCAGATCTTCCCGGCTGGCGATCCGGCATTCCTCCCCATTCGTTTCCAGTACAAACTCCGCCCCCCGTCCTGAGCCTGCCGGACGAGCGTGCGGCGCAATGGTTACGTACGCACGCATCGCTACCGAACAGGACAGCACGGAACCACCGTACATGTCTGTCGGGTTACCCATGATCCCAGCCCGGCCAGGCGCCGAGCAGATCAGCTTGCCTGCAGTTGCTGTACGCTTGCCAGGCAATTGCAGCGGGATCGAGGGAGTCGGCGCAGCTCCCCGCCGCTCAGAGTTCATAGGCTTTGGCCTTGACGTATTTCCGGGCCAGGTACCCATAGCGCTCATCCGCCAGGGCGAAATCGATAAAGGCGCGAAAGTAGCTCTCGAAATTGCCCACATCGTAGCGACGCTGATCAGGAGAAAGCAACCAAGCGTAAACCGGCTGTCCCTGATGGAGCAGCAGCTTGATGGCGTCAGACAGTTGGATCTCGCCCCGCCTGTCGGGCAACGTGTGCTCCAAAGCCTCAAAGATGGCAGGACCAAAAACATAGCGCGCAGCCACAGCCAGGGTGGTTGCCGCTGTGCCCAGCATCGGCTTCTCGACGATGTCCGTCATAGCCACCGGCTCGCCGGGGGGAGGCTCTGCACCGTTGATGCTCACGATTCCGTAGCGGAAGGTCTCTTCCTCGGGCACCTTCTCCACGGCCACGATGGCCGCCGCTTCCAGGTCGTGATGGGCCTTCATCATCGCCTCGAGTGGGACCGCCGGATCTTCGGCAGCGATGAGAGAGTCCCCCAGGGCCACCACGCAGTCGTCATCGTCTACAAAGTCGGCGCCGAGCGAGACTGCATGACCCAACCCCTTGGGCCTGCTCTGACGTGTGTAGAACAGGCGCGACCTGCCCTCGAGATAGGCCAAGTCAGCAAGCATCACCTCATTCCCTGCTTCTTTCAAGGCCAACACGAGCTGTGGATCCGAATCAAAATGGTCTTCAATGGCCCGCTTGCGCCGCCCGGTGATGAGGAGAATCTGGCGCAGATCGGCCGCCTGAAGCTCCTCCACCACGTATTGGACCACCGGCTTGCGCCCCACGGGCAGCATCTCCTTGGGCTGCGATTTCGTGGCCGGTAGGAGTCTTGTCCCCAGCCCGGCTGCAGGTACGATTGCCTTGGTGATGCGTTGAGTCATGGACTAGCTCCCCTCCCTATTCTACAAAGGGCGACAGGTGTCGCCGAAAATGGACATCCAACATCTCATAGTGAGCATCCTCATGTGCGCGCAGCGTTGCCAGCAGCCTCTCTCCGAATCGATCCAGCACCGAGCCGAACGTCACGTGCAACACCTCCCGCGCGTCGAACTGATCCAGTAGGCTCGGAAGGTCCGCATCGCTCAGCGAGTCCACATCGGGCACGTTGGACAGTTCCGCGGAGACGTGGTAGGTGGCGCGGTCCTCTGGATAGCACCTGACGGCTAGGGCCGAGATCTCTCGGAAGAAAGCTGGCTCCACCTGGGCCACTGCCCTCAGCGCTTCCAGATAGCTGGTGCCCGCCGTCTTTAGATGGACCATGCCCCGCGTGTGTCGCGCGAAGATGGGATAGATGCTGAACTTGTCCGAGCCGGAATGGATACTGAGCTTGTACGGGCCCATGGCACGGGCGATGGCTGCGTGCTCTGCCAGGTCTGCCCCGAACTCGTCCAGATCCCCGAGATAGTCCACGCCCTTTTCAAAGCGGCCCATGTAGCGCGGGGCCAGGCTCACCCACTGAACTCCCAGCCGCTTGAGCTCGCTGGCGATATAAAAGTGCTCTCCAATGGAAGTAGGTGTGTCCGTCTCGTCCACCGACATCTCGAGCTCAGAATTACGGGTTTGGGCGGCCAAGTGGCGGTACATACGGACGGTGTGGGCAATGGCCCGGCCATACTTGGCAGCCGCTCGCGCCAGTGTGGTCTCGTCAAACTCCACAACCAGGTCTTCTGCCACAAAGCGCCGGTCCAGGTAACGTTCGCGCAGCCCCGCCGGAGAATCCTCCAGATCATGCCACGGAAGGGCATGGATTTTGTCTTGCAGGACCTCCAAGGGGGCAGTATGGGCATCGTTGTCCACATGGTCGCCGGGGTCAATTGTAAAGAAGGTGTAACCAGCCGCGACACAGAGGTCAATGTCCCCGGTCGTCTTTAGATGGTCGGCATCTGCCCCCCACGGCTGGCTCCAGCCTTCCTGGAAGATGCCCCACATGGCGTCGTCCATCACCTGCTGGGGAGAGCGACCGGTGCGTGCATTCTCGCGCATCGACTGTTGGGCAAAGATGGGGGCCATGCCCCCAGCCTCGCGGACGGCGCGGACGTGCCCGGGTGTCGCCAGCCCCAGCCGGTCACCGCAGCCCACAGATTTCCTCAAGCCCAACGGCTGAGGCCGCAACCAGGGCAGCCGCTGGCGCAGCGCCACGGCGTTGCCAGATGTCAACGGACACAGGAACACATCGCGCTGCTGCTGTCCCTCAAAGCTCTCCGCGTCACCCAGGATACCCAGCACCTTACCTGCGGAATCCAGAGCCAGAAAGTAGGTAGAACCATCCTCCTCAACCACCGAACGTGGATAGACTGACAGGCCGGTCATTGCTTCCAGATTCATAGTCCTCGCTCCCGGGACAACCCCGTAATGGTCTTGCTCATCTGCCATCTGCCAAGCGTCATTCGTGATAGAACTTGTAGGCACGTTTGGCCAAGCGATAGGCCAGATCCTGAACCATCTCGTTGGCATCCTCCATGTCCACGGTGCTCCGCACCACCAGCCCTGCTACCCAGTTGCTGACCACACGCCGCCACAGATCATGCCGGACCAGAATGGAGGCAAAGGCGCGCGTATCATCGTTGAACCCGACGGTATTATGAAGCCCTGCTGTCTCCATGACGCCCTCGAGGTAGCGCATCATGCCGTTGATGCTGTCGTGGAACCACCAGGGGGGTCCCAGTTTGAGGGCCGGGTAGTGTCCGGCCAATGGTGCCAATTCACGCGAATAGGTGGCTTCGTCCAGCGTGAACAGAACGAGGGTCAAGCGACTGTCATGGCCATATTTGTCCAACAGGGGGCGCAGGTTGTGAGTGAACTCGGAGCGCTGCGGTATATCTGACCCCTTGTCTGGACCAAAGCGGTCGAAGATGAACTGGTTGTGGTTGCGCACCGAGCCCACGTGGAACTGCATGACCAGACCATCCTCAATGCTCATCCGCGCGCTCTCCACGATCATGTGAGCGGTGAAGTAACGGGCATCCTCGGACGTGGCTCGGCCTCGTAGGGCGCGCTGGAAGATGGCATCGGCCTGCGACGGGCTCAACTCCGCCGTGTAGGCCGACTCAGCGGCGCAGTCGGTGGACGTGGCCCCCAGGGATTTGAAAAAGGCCCGCCGCTCTTCCAGGGCCTGGACGAAGGTCGGGTACGAGCAGACGGTGATGCCACTGATCTGGCTCAGAGCGTCGATGCCGCCCTGCCAGCCTGGCATGAGCAGGTTGACCACCGCGTCGGGGCGGAAGGTAGGTCGCACATCCCCCGGCCAGCCCGAGTCGCGGATGGCCTGATGGTACTGCAATGGGTCGGTGGCAGCGTCGGTCGTACAGAGGACCTCGATATTGAACCGTTCGAACATGGCCCGGGGCCTGAACTCTGGCAGAGCCAGCTTGGCTTCGATCTGGTCGTAGATGTACTGGGCCGTCGCTCCGGTCAGCTTCTCCTCAACACCGAACACCTCGTACAGCTCGTCAGCTAGCCAGACGCCGGTGGGTGTGCCACGAAAGAGGTAGAAATTATCGGCAAAGGTCTGCCAGATCTGGCGATGATCCCCTTCCACTGGACTGTCGTCGGCTCGGGGAATGCCCAACGACTCCAAGGGAATGCCCTGCGAGTAGAGCATGCGAAAGACATAGTGATCGGGGATGATTAGCATCCCAGTTGGCGAGCCAAAGGTGGCGTTCTCTTCGGCCAGGAGTCGCACGTCCACATGCCCATGGGGGCAGATGAGGGGCAAGTGGGCTACCGATTCGTACAGTTCGCGCGCGACGCGCTTCTGTGCCGGGTCAGGGTCAAAGCATCGGTCTTCCGGCAAGTGC
>CBDUWJ010000107.1:0-7605 GCA_965370895.1 uncultured Anaerolineae bacterium
CACCTGGCCCGCTGCCAGTTCGTCCGGCCCCAGGATGGCCACGTAAGGGATGCCCTTGCGGTCGGCGTAGCGGATCTGCTTGCCCAGGCGGGTCGCTTCCAGCACCTGTTCGGCATTGATACCAGCCTGTCGCAGGCGGCCGGCCAGGGCCAGGGTCTGGGGATAGAGGTCGGCGCTAAAGAGGGTCACCAGCACCCGGGTGGGCGAGGCTGGCAGATCGGGGCGTTTTCCGGCGCGGTCCAGTAACAGCTCGATGATCACGTCGCCCATGGCAAGACCCACGCCTGTGATCCGGTCGCCGCCCACGTCGGCCACCAGGTTGTCGTAGCGACCGCCGCCAAAGATGGCCCGGAACTTGTGCGCCCGGTCGTAGGCCTCGAACACGGGGCCGGTGTAATAGTCCAGGCCACGCACGATGCTAGCATCGTAGACCAGATAGTCGGCCAGGCCGAGGGCTTTGGCCGTGGCAAAGATCTGGCGTAGCTCCTCCGATTCCTGCCACAGGTGAGAGTCGCTCAGCAAGGCTCTCAGTGCGGCCAACTGAGACTCCGACAGGCCGATATCCCGAGCCCAGGCGTCCCATTTGTCGGGCGACAGCCGGCCGCGGCGGTCTATCAAGTGAAAGACATCCACGTGCTGGGCGGCGCCAATGCCTATCTCGGCCAGTTTGCGCTCCATCAGCCGCCGGCTGTTGAGGAAGATGGCCACCTCACCGGCGTCCAGGCCCAAGCTGCGCAGGAACTCGGCACCGATGGCGACGATCTCGCCATCGGCCGCGGGGGTTTCGGGCCCCAAGAGGTCGATGTTCCACTGAAAGAACTCGCGGCTCCGGCCTCGCTGGGGTCGCTCGTAGCGCCAGAATGGGCCAAAGGAAAACCAGCGCAGGGGAAGGACGAGGCTCCCCTGTCGCTGGGCGACCATCCGCGCCAACGAAGGGGTCAGCTCGGGGCGCAGGGCCAGCTCGTCACCACCTCGGTCTGTGAGGACAAAGGACTGCTCCTTGACCAGTTCATCGCCGCTCTTGGCCGCGTAGAGTTCCAGGCGCTCCAGGATGGGCGTTTCATATTCCTGGTAGCCAAACCGCTGGGAAGTGGCCCGCACCTGCCCATAGAGCCAGCTTCGGAAAGCCATCCTCTCCGGGTAGAAATCGCGGGTGCCTCTTACAGCCTGAATCGTCGCCTTGGTCGCCATTCGTCATCTCCTTCCTCGTGCCGGCGGCCCCACCTGATCCAGCAAGCAAGCGGGCCACGTACCCTGTGCGTTATTTATAGCAGAAGAAGGCTCTTTTGCCAAATCTCGCTGCTGCCGCCAAGATCTCAAGCCAAGCCACGCGCCGGCCTCTCGCCCTTTCTGGTGATGGACGCTTGCCTTTTCTGGCTGGGAATGGTACAATCTAGGCAAGTCTGATGGAGGATTGGAAACCATGGAGGTCCGCCCAGCCACCCTTGCTGACTTGAACGCTTGTCTTTTCCTGGACCACAACTGTGTGACCGACCACGTGTGGCAGATGAAAGCCCAGAAGGAGAAACTCAGGCTGAGGGCAGCCTTTGACGTGGTGCGCTTGCCTCGACAAATGCGGGTTGAGTACCCCCGTGACCTGGAACAACTGGTGGAAGACTGGCAGCGGGACGAGGGCTTTTTTGTGGCCGAGGTGGACGGCGAGGTGCGAGGCTATGTGGATCTGATTGCCCAACCGTGGCAGAAGACGGGCTGGGTGGTGAATCTGGCCGTGGAGCGGGGCTATCGTCGCCGGGATATCGGCACAGCGCTCTTGCGCCAGGCCCGCCAGTGGGCCCAGGAGCAGAATCTGAGGACGCTCGTGCTCGAGGCAACGACCAAGAACTATCCGGCTGTGTGCCTGTATCAGAAGTTGGGTTTTCAGTTCTGCGGCTTTAACGATCACTACTATCCGAACCAGGACATTGCGCTCTTTTTCGTGCAGAGGATCCGTTGAGCAGGTTCGATCGGGCCGGGCAGACAGATCGGATCGAGGGAATCCAACGACACCGGTAGTTCGGTCCGGGATTGTGCGCTGCAGCCCCCGGGGTGCGGAGAGGCATCTGCGGAACGGCCGTCCCTGGTCTGGACAAAGTGCGGTAAGAGCTGAGGATTGGCCTGGAATGAGTTTGTGGCGATGCGGGGTTGATCAGTAATGGTAGATGTGACAGGATTGGTGACCGGGGGACTGAGAGTGGTCAATCAGGTTCTCTCGGCAACGATCGCTCTGACCTCGTTCTCCTTGCTCATCTATCTCCTCACCCACAATCTGCGAAGCGCGGTCGCCCGGGCGTTTTGCGCTCTCCTCGGTTTCGTCCTCATCGTCTATGCCGGCGACGTGGTCCTCTACGAAGTCGAGACGCAGGAGGCCGCCGCTTTCTGGCTCAAGTTCCAGTGGATCGGCATCGCCCTGGTGCCGGCTGCCTACTTGCATTTTTCAGAAGCCCTGCTGCGCACGACCAACCTGCGGACGCGCTGGCAGCGGATCGTCGTGTTGTTTAGCTACATCGCCAGTGTCATCTTCCTGGGATTGGTCCTCTTTACCGATCTGCTGGTGTACGACGGTGTCTACCTGCCCCACGCATCGCACCTGGCCGCTGGGCCGCTTTTCTGGGTCTTTGCGCTCTATTTCTTCATGACGGTGATCTGGGGAGCAGCCAACATCCTGCGCGCCCGGCGTCGCGTCCTGACGCGGGCGTCACGGCGGCGGATGACCTACCTGGGTGCGACTTTTATCGCCCCGGCCCTGGGGGTCTTTCCCTATCTGCTGCTGACCAGCATGCCTGCCTCGCTGTCGCTCAACGCTTTCTTGACCCTGCTCCTCATCGGCAACATCGGCATCCTGTTAATGATCGTGCTCATGGCCTACAGTGTCGCCTATTTCGGTGCACTGACACCTGACCGGGTGGTCAAGCACAACCTCATCCACTACCTGCTGCGCGGACCCCTGGTGGGCGCCGCCGTCATCTTTACCATGCTGGCCGTGCCCAAGGTCCAACAGATCCTGGGCCTGCCCCGCGACACGGTGCTCATCTTTGCCGTGGTGGGCGTCATCGTCCTCCTGCAACTTGCCATCAACGTGTTCAAACCGTTCATCGATCGCGTCATCTATCGCCAGGACAGGGCGGAGATCGCCTGGATCCAGACCCTCGACCGGCGACTGCTCACCTCGGCTGACCTGCAAGCTTTCCTGGAGAACACCTTGGGCGCCCTGTGCGACTTGTTGCAGGTGCAAACCGGCTTTGTGGCCGTGCTGGCCGGTGGGCAACCCCGTCTGGAAGCCCAGTGTGGGGACCAGGCTCAGGTCGAGGGGTTTCTGGAAAGTCACGATTTGACAGCCCTGGCCATGTCCATCAATAATGGGGGGGATGACGGCCACTTTGCCCCTGGCAACGGATTCTGGTTGATGCCGCTGTACAGCCAAACCAGCGACATCCGACTGGGCATGCTGGGCGTTGAAGCCCGAGAACCCACGCCCGACCTGGACTCTGCTGAGCAAGAGATTGCCGCAGTCCTCATCGACCGGGCGCAGGAGGCACTGGAGGATCGCTATCTGCAGCAGCACGTATTCGACACGTTGCGCCGCATCCTTCCGGACATCGAGCGCCTGCAGAGATGGCAAGACGCCACCCGTTACGCTGGTCCACCGCCGATGCAGGTCATCAAAGACAGCCCGATCTATGCGCCGGAGTACGTACAATGGGTCAGAGACGCCTTGAGTCACTACTGGGGTGGCCCCAAACTAACGGAGAGCCCCTTGCTGGACCTGCACATCGTGCGCGCAACGCTGCGGGACCACGGTGGGCACCCGACCCACGCGCTGCGAACCGCACTGTACGAGGCCATTGAGCGCCTGCGCCCCGACGGCACGCGCAAAATGACGACAACCGAGTGGATCTTGTACAACATCCTGGAACTGAAGTTCATCCGGGGGCTGAAGGTGCGGGACGTCGCCCGCCGCATGGCGATGAGTGAATCGGATCTCTATCGTAAGCAGCGAGTGGCCATCAACGAGGTGGCCCGGGCCCTGGCCGATCTGGAGCAGAATGGGGCCATCCCGGCTCAGAGCGAGGATCATAGCACAGAGCCAGTGCCACAGGCAGCGCCTTGACAATCGGACTTGAGTATCGTATAATCTGGTAGACTTGCCGATCGCATCTTGCCCGCCTGGATCGCCGGTTCCAGGCAGGGCTCGGGGCTGGCAACCGCAGGTTGAGGCTACCTGGAGTTAGCGCAGTCCGCTCAGAGCACAATTGTGCTCTACCGAGAGAGGCGTTTTCGATCACAAGACGGAGCAATGAGGCTTGGAGGGAAGTTTGGAGTTGCGGCAAGCACCATCAGACGACTGTGAATGGTGGACATCACTCGACGAAGATTATTGGCGCGTGCTGTTGGAGCAGGGGGAAATCGCCCCTGAGACCGTCCCTCCGGGCCATCCCCAGGAGATTTTTTACGCCCTTGGCCTCGAGTCGGGGACAGAGGCAAAGGGAACGGGATCTGCCGCCGAGGGAAAACGGGGGGGCGATGCGGAGGACGCGTGGGAGAGCGCACGGTCTGCTCTTGAGCGGGGTGACGAGTTCTGTCTGGAGGCTGCGGCTGCCAATCGCGGTGGGTTGTTGGTGGAATGGAACGGCTTACAAGGTTTTGTGCCTGCCTCCCACCTGAAAGGTACACGCCATCATCTAGAGCCCCACGACCGGGTGTCAGAGTTGGCTGGTCGCATTGGCGATTCGGTGACCGTCTGCTTGATCGAGGTGGACCCGCAGCAGAACCAACTGGTTTTTTCGGAACGGGCAGCCACGCAGCATTCCCGGTCACCTGGCGAAATCCTACGCACCCTGCGACCAGGAGACGTTCAGCAAGGTACGGTCACGAATCTGACCACTTTTGGCGCCTTTGTGGATCTCGGCGGTGTTGAGGGCCTCGTCCACATCTCAGAGCTATCGTGGGAGCGCGTGCGCCATCCCAGCGATGTGCTCAATCCTGGTCAGGAGGTAGAGGTTCGGGTCCTGGGCGTGAACCCTGAGGAGAAGCGCATCGCATTGAGTCTGAAACAGTTGCGTCCCGATCCCTGGATTCTGGCAGAATCGCGCTACCGGACCGGCCAACTGCTCGAGGGAACAGTCACCAACGTGGTGAGCTTTGGCGCCTTTGTCCGTGTCGAAGAAGGGCTTGAGGGATTGATTCACATCTCCGAATTGGCAGAGGGTGATTTTCTGCACCCAAGAAACGTTGTGCGCGAAGGGGACGTGATCCCAGTGCGTGTGCTAAACGTCGACACAGCCAGGCACCGCATGGGGCTGAGCCTGCGGCAAGCCCACAGCGCTGGAGGCGGGGCACTCGATTGAGGATTGAACCATGAGTAGTCGCCAGGCGCGGAAGGCCAAGAAGCGCGCATCATCCTCGCAGCGGCTCAAAGGGCGGTGGCCAAGCTGGCAACTGAAACTGGGGCCGGGGCAGCGCGAAGCTATTGGCTTTGTGCTGATGATCCTCGCTATCCTGACCCTCCTGGGTCTGTTGGGCATCTCATCAGGTTCGATCCTGGGTTGGTGGGCCACGCTATTGCAGCGGCTGTTTGGCTGGGGCGCCTATCTGCTGGCCTTCAGCCTTGTGCTGCTGGGGCTATGGTTGCTGTGGCGGGATCTGCGCGAGTGGTTTCCCATCGACCCGGCCACCTTCATTGGGCTGGAGTTGCTGCTGTTGGCGCTGCTGGTGGCCAGCCATGCATCGCTGATACTTGGCTCCAATGCTGACCAGGCGCTGCTGGTAGCGCAGCAGGGCAAGGGGGGCGGCCATGTTGGCTGGGCGCTGGCTGTGCTCCTGGTAGAAGGGCTGGGGTGGGCAGTTGGCGCATTTGTCCTGTTGGCCTGCCTGGCTCTGGCCCTTTTCCTGATACTGCCCCTGTCCTGGGCAGATCTCCGGAAGTGGGGTCAGTACCAGCTACGTTTGGCAGCAGCCACGTTCAACCGCTGGCAAATAGCCTGGCGGGGTACACCCGTTGCTCCAGAACCGCCGGAGGTACCCTGGTGGGAAGAGGAGCCGGATCCTTCCAAAGTCAAAACACGTAAGAAAGGGGTCAGAAAGCCCCGGACAAGGAGACCGGCCAAACGTAGCCCGCAGGACGGGAGCCTGCCTCCACTCGATCTACTGGACCCAGCTTCGCCCAAGGCCTATGGCGATACCGACGCCCGCCGCAAGACAAAGCTTATCGAGGAGACGCTGGAGAGTTTTGGAGTTCCAGTACGGGTCGTCGAGGTGAATCACGGACCGACTATCACCCAGTTTGGCCTGGAGCCAGGCTACATTGAGCGGCGGGTCTCCGGGGGCGAGGTCCAACAGCAGCGGGTGCGAGTCGGCCGCATCGTCAGCCTGGCGGACGACCTGGCCCTGGCCCTGGCTGCAGCGCCCATCCGCATTGAAGCGCCGGTGCCAGGACGGTCGGTGGTCGGGCTGGAAGTGCCCAACGACGTGGTGTCGCTGGTATCCCTGCGGGGAGTCATGGAGTCGCCCGAGTTTCGGGGCCTGGGCTCCCGGATGGCTATCGCCCTGGGCGAAGATGTATCGGGGCGCTCGGTGGCTGTGGATCTGAGTCTGATGCCCCACCTGCTCATCGCAGGCGCCACCGGGTCGGGCAAGAGTGTGTGCATAAATGCGATCATCTCTTGTTTGCTGGTCAGCAATACGCCGGGCGATCTCATGATGTTGATGGTAGACCCCAAGATGGTCGAGTTGACTGGCTATAACGGCATTCCCCACTTGCTGGCACCAGTGGTCGTGGAGGTGGACCAGGTGGTGGATGCGCTGAGCTGGGTTACGCGTCAAATGGACAGTCGGTACAAGCTGTTCAACAAGACCGGGGTGCGCAACCTGGAGGAGTATAACCGGCGGATGACACGCCGGAAGAACGAGGAGACGCTGCCGACGCTGGTCGTGTTTGTCGACGAGTTGGCAGACCTGATGATGATGGCACCCGACGAAGTGGAGCGACTCCTCTGCCGGGTGGCCCAGATGGGGCGGGCAACGGGCATCCATCTGGTGATCGCCACACAGCGACCCAGTGTGGACGTGGTGACTGGATTGATCAAGGCCAACTTTCCGGCTCGGATCAGCTTCGCCGTGACCAGCCTGGTGGATTCGCGCGTGATCCTCGACCGATCAGGGGCGGAGCACCTGTTGGGCCGGGGCGACATGCTCTTCATGTCCCCCCAGCAGTCTGCGCCGCTGCGTCTGCAGGGCTGCTTTGTATCGGACAAGGAGGTCGATCGGCTGACCGCCTTCTGGCGGAACCAGGAGCCGGTGGAGGAGCAGCCTGAGCTGTTCGCCCCCTGGACGGGCGCTGAGGCCGAGAGCCTGGCCGACAGCAGATTGCAGGAAGCCATCGACTTGGCCGAGGGACGGGATCGCATTTCGACCTCGTTTGTGCAACGACAGTTGCGCATCGGCTTCCCCCGCGCCGCACGACTGATGGACCAGTTGGAGGAGCGCGGTCTCGTCGGGCCAGACGAGGGAGGCGGTCGGGGACGGGAGGTGTTCATCGGCCGGGGCATAGACCTCAAAGAGATCGAGGAACGGTTGCCCGGCGTAGAGCCGAAATAGTGGCCAACTTGA
>CBDUWJ010000108.1:0-7596 GCA_965370895.1 uncultured Anaerolineae bacterium
TGGTTCAGGATCGCCCGTTGTAGTGCGTCCGGTTGCCACAGATCTATGACTACGATAGGGAGGTGGTTATCCATGCAAAGGGAAATTGCCGTCGAGTCAAGCACACGAATACGCATGTTCAGAGCATCAATGTAGGTCAGGTGATCAAATCGCTCAGCCGAGGGATTGACCAGTGGATCCTCCGCGTATACCCCGTCCACCTTGGTGGCTTTGATCATCAGGTCAGCATCAATCTCCATGGCTCGCAGAGCCGCAGCCGTGTCCGTGGTAAAGTAGGGATTGCCCGTTCCACCACCCAGGACCAACACCCGTCCCTTTTCCAGGTGACGGATAGCCCGCAGACGAACATAAGATTCGGACACCGCCCGCATCTCGATGGCCGTTTGCACCCGCGTCGGCACACCTACCCGTTCCAGCGCGTCGGCCAGGGCCAGGGAGTTGATCACTGTGGCTAGCATGCCCATGTGATCGGCTGTAGCCCGCTCCATTCCATGCTGCAGACCTGTCTGCCCACGCCAGATGTTGCCGGCACCCATCACGATGGCAATCTCAATGTCGCTCTCCTTGAGATGCTTGATCTTGGATGCCACCTGGGCCGCCATGTCGGGATCGATGCCAGCGCCCCCCGGACCGGCCAGAGCCTCCCCGCCCAACTTGAGGAGAACCCGTCTGTAGCTAATCGCCATCTTCGACTCCTTGCCGGTTACCGCCCATCGGCGCGACAGGCCCTTTGGCGGGCGCCGGTAATTGTCGACCAGTACTCAGGCACGGTCAGCTTTAAGCGCCACCGACTTCAAACCGGACAAAACGCCGAACAACAATGTTCTCACTTAGCAAAGCGTTCTGCTGCTGGACCAATTCCTTCACAGTGATCGAAGGGTCTTTGATGAACGGTTGCTCCAACAGGCAAACCCCTTCGTAGAACTTGGACAATTTTCCCTCCACAATCTTCTCGAGAATGTGGTCCGGTTTGCCCAAATCCTGCATCTGCGCCAGATAAATGGCGGATTCCTGCTCCAGCACCTCGGCCGGAACGTCGTCGCGCGACAGGTACAATGGTTTGGCTGCCACCACCTGCATGGCCAGGTCGTGGGCCAGCGCCTGAAACTCGTCCGTATCGGCCACGAAATCGGTCTCGCAATTCACCTCCACTAGGGCACCTACTTTGCTGCCGGCGTGGATGTACGAGCCGACCAGCCCCTCTTTGGCCTCTCGGCTGGCCCGCTTGGCCGCAGCGGCCTTGCCCTTTTCACGGAGATAGGCCACGGATTTTTCAAGATCGCCGTCCTGGGCCTCCAGGGCTTCTTTGCAGTCCAGGACACCGGCCCCCGTAAGTTGGCGGAGCTCCTTTACCATCTGCGTTGTAATGGCTACCACGTCTACTTTCCTTCCTGTGTTCTGACCACGTCCATGGTCTCAGATTCTTCCTCAAAGTCAAACTCACCTGAGCGCAGCTTCTCCAGAGTAGCGGCCCCCAGGTACCTTTCAGCTTCTTCCACTTCTTCGTCAGCCTCGGCCGCCTGACGGATCTGAATACCTTCATTCACTGCATCAGCCATATGCCCTACCATGAGCTTGATGGCACGGATGGCGTCGTCGTTGGCAGGGATTATGAGATCGATCGGGTCGGGATCGCAGTTGGTATCCACCATCGCCAGGATCGGGATATTGAGAATGCTGCCCTCTTTGACGGCAATGGCCTCGCGGCGCGTGTCCACGATGAAAAGCAGCTCGGGAAGCCTGCTCATGTTCTTGAGACCGCCTAGACGCCGGTTTAGCTTGACGATCAACTGCTCCAGCTTCAAGGCTTCCTTCTTTGTCAATCGCTCAAAATCACCCGTGTCGCGCCGCTGCTCCAGTTCCAGCAGGTAGCTGATCCGCTGCTTGATGGTCTGCCAGTTGGTAAGGGTGCCACCCAGCCAACGCTGACTGACATAGGGCATCCCACAACGTTCTGCTGCCGCAGTCAGATTCTCCTGCGCCTGCTTCTTGGTGCCGACAAATACGAGCGTGCCTCCGTCGGCCACCGTATCCCGAACCAGGTTATACGCTTTTTCCATCTGGGCGAGAGTCTGTTGAAGATCAATGATGTGAATGCCGTTCCGTTCGGTGAAAATGAACGACTTCATCTTGGGGTTCCATCGACGCGTTCGATGGCCAAAGTGCACGCCCGATTCGAGCAGCGCCTTCATGGTCATGTGTGCCATAGTATCCTCCGTCAGGTTATTGTCGGCCGCTTTGGATGTCCTTAGAAGGACAGGCAGCCGCATCCTCCACCCTCATCACCCCGACCGGGAACCGGCAGCCAGCACACACCGGCACCCCCCAGCCGATCTGAGAGTGTGTGAGATTCACCCCACCAGAGTGGGGATTCGAAGAGAAAGTATAGCATAGACAAGTCAGGCGAGCAAATCACCTGGCTGGCATGGGATCACCTGGGTGCAGTTCGACTTTCTGGGTGACCTGTCCCAACAGGCAAGCCCTGCGAAGATTCCCCGTCTACCACAACCAGCATCTATCCCAACACCTGCCCCGCTCCCAGGCCGTCACCCTGCGCACAAACCTCGCAAGGCAATTGGGCGTGGTGCAAATCGTGCTGAGGAGCCCCAGGGGGCTGGGGCGCTTATGTGCCAGCAGCGACCTCGGCGAATTCCCCCGGGTTTACAAGGCGGCTTCCATACTCCAGCAGAGCTTGCAGGCCGTCGTCGGTGGGTGCTTCGGCGTAGACGCGCAACACCGGTTCGGTGCCAGATGGACGGATGAGCAACCAACTGTCGTCGGTCAGGTGGTACTTGACACCATCCAAGGTGTCTACTTTGTTTACTTTCGCACCACCGATACTCGAAGGAGCACCATCCTTCAAGCGAGCCACCATTTGCTGCTTCGCCACAGGGTGTCGCAGTCGCAGGTCAGTTCGGGCGTAGTGAAGCGGGCCGGCCTCCTCCTGGATGCCGGCGACCAATTCGTGAAGTGGAACACCCGCGTCGGCAATGATCTCCAGTAGAAGCAGGCCCATCAGCACGCCGTCTCCCTCGGGGATATGGCCTTTGATGGCAATCCCCCCCGATTCTTCCCCCCCGATGAGCACGTCGCCCTGGAGCATATGGTCAGCTATGTGGTTAAAGCCAACCGGTGTCTCTCTCACGGCCAGGCCGTACTTGGCGGCCAGGCGGTCCACCATTATTGTTGTGGAGACCGTTTTGACCACCGTCCCCGTCCAGCCACGCCTCTCCACCAGGTAGCGCAGGGCCAGGGCGAAAATGTGGTGAGGATCCACAAAGTTCCCCTGGGCGTCCATCGCGCCGATGCGGTCGCCATCGCCATCGGTGGCCAGACCCACATCGGCATGATTGCTGTTGATAGCGGCCACCAGGGCATTCAAGTACTTGGCGATCGGTTCCGGGTGGATGCCGCCAAAACCGGGGTTCATCTCACCACGGATTTCGTGAACGTGACACCGGGTGCGAGACAACATCTCCGCGATGCACCCCCGGCCCGAACCGTACATGGCGTCGGCCACGACCCGTAGTTCGCCGTTAGAAATCACATCCAGGTCCACCAACTGGGCCACGTGCTCATAATAGGCCCATACAGGATCAAACCGGCGGATGAGGCCCTGGTCCAGGGCACGATGATAGTCCATGATGTTGGGGCCTCGGGCTTGGGCCTCGGCTTCTTCCAAATAGTGTTCCACCCGCCGCGCCTGTTGCGGCGAAACCGCGCCACCATACGCTGCCTTGAGTTTCAAGCCGTTGTAGCGAGGCGGATTGTGACTGGCAGTGATCATGATCCCGGCCGCAGCCCTTTTGTCAGTCACGCTGTAAGAGATGGCCGGAGTAGGCGCATCGGCGCGGGTCAGCCAGGCAACAATGCCATTGCCAGCCATCACACGCGCTACTTCGGTAGCATACCGATCCGAGAGGAACCGCGTGTCAAAGCCGATCACCACCTCTGGATCGCGGCCCGCGCCCACAGGAGTGGGACCTTCACGGCGAACATAGTCAGCAATGGCTTGCGCCACCAGCCGCAGGTTGTTGAACGTAAAGGTATCAGAAACGACAGCGCGCCAGCCGTCGGTGCCAAACTTGATGCTCATTCTTCCTCATCTCCCACCCGTTATCTCTGTCGTCTATTGGGTCTCTGATTCTTTGTTTTGCTCATTGTGGTCTAAATCCCAATTCAGCCTCAATAGCCTGGGCAGCAGCCTCCTCGGGCGTGGCGGCCCCGGTGAGCACGGCTTCCACTGCCTGCTGCAGGGCAGCCGCAGTCCGAGCGTAGTTGGGTATCCTGGGGCGGGGTCGAGTCGCCTGTAACTGTTGGTGGATAAAGGGGGTATAGCTGTCTCCCGCGTCCCAATGGGGCAGCGCGGCTTGACGTGTGGGCAGGTTGTCCGTGGCCCGATTCCAGCCAGCGTTGGTTTCGGGAGCCATCCAGCGCACCATGAACTCGACAGCGGCGGATTGGCGGATGGGATCGGAGGCAACCAAGGCCATCACCTGCCCCCGGCTGATGGCCTGCGCCGCTCCGTTGATCGCCGGAATCGGCGCCGCAGACGAACTGTGTGAGCGCTCCCGCTCGGTCAGGTACCGGTGGGCACTGACGTGGGTCATGGCAGCCTGCCCGGCCAGGTAATCGCGCCAGGAGTCGTCGGTGGTGTGGTAGTTCAAGATCCCCGCGGGGAAAGTACCCCGCGAGGTACCGTCCTGGTAGTATTGCAGGACAGCCGTTAGGCTTTCAGCTTCTAGAAACGGCTCCGTCGCAGTCTCGGCGCCATCACCTTCAGGAGACCAAGGGCGAACAGCCAGGTACTGGATCAGAAAGTCATCGTTGACACTTCCTGCCTGCCCACCCGCCGGAAAGATGTAGGGACCGGGTTTGGCGAGGACTCCGGGCCAGGAGCTAGGCGGAATGGTCATCTTGCCCGTGTCGTAGACCAGATGATCCAGGTCAGCCTGGAACTGCAAGCCGTACAGGCGCCCGTCAAAAGTGGACGCATCGCGGGCAAAGGGATACAGGTCGCCTACCAGGTCAGATGGCAGCAGATCGTCGAGCGGCTGCAGCAACCCCGCCTGCACAGCGCTGGCCAGTTCGTCCACGTCCATGACCACCAGGTCAGGCAGAAGGTCGGGGACGACCGCCTTGGTGGTGAGCAAGTAGTCGAGGACACCACCTTTGCCATAGGGTTTTTTGAGCACAAATCGCAGCCGCACATGGGGCTCAGCGCCCGTTGGATCTGGGCGCCCCACCGCAGCGGCGTCTTCAAAGGCGGCGGCAGCCTGAGCCAAGATCCGGCCGCTGGTGATGGTCTGTGTAGGTGAGAAGGCTTCGGTGGTCCACATGGTCAAGGTGATGGCCGTGCCCACCGCCTCGGGGGTGGGACCGGCCACTGGGGTGGTGTCCGTCGGAACGGTGGTCAGATCCGGCGAGATCGGCAACGGTGTGCCCATAGGCGTGCCGGGCGACACTGTGGGTTGAGCGGGCGGAAAATCGCACCCCACCAGCAAAGCAACAATGAGACCGAGGAGCAGGGCCACGGCGGTGGTGAGCCAGAGCCACTTGGGATCTCTCATAACGGTCGCCGGTGAATGGTTTGGTCGCGTCTTGGCCCGACCGAGATGTAGGACGCCGGGATGCCGCCGGTGTCCGGACCGGACCCCAGCTCCTCCACACGCGCCACATACTCACGAGCCCGCTGCGGCAGATCGGCGAAGGTGCGAACGTGGGTGATGTCAACGCCCCAGCCGGGCAAGGTCTCGTAGATTGGCCGGCAGCGATCCAGCACGGTCACGTCGGTGGGAAAGTCCTCGATCCGCTGGCCATCGAGTTCATAGGCCACACAGATCTGGAGCACATCGAACCGCGAGAGGATGTCGAGCTTGGTGATCGCCATCTCGGTGAGTCCGTTGATCCGCTGGGCATAGCGTAAAGTCACGGCATCCAGCCAGCCGCAGCGCCGCGGCCGGCCCGTGGTCGTGCCGAACTCGTCCCAGTGCTGCGCGCCCGTTCCCCGTAGCTGTTCGCCCAACTCGCCAGTCAGCTCGCTGGGCATGGGGCCGGAGCCAACGCGGGTTTGGTACGCTTTGACGACGCCCACGACCCGCTCGATGCGCTGCGGGCCGACGCCCAGCCCGATCATCACCCCACCGATGGTCGGATGCGAACTGGTGACATAGGGATAGGAGCCATGATCCAGATCCAGCAGGGTGCCCTGAGCACCCTCGGCCAGGATGTGCTGGCCAGAGCGGAGAGCGTTGGCCACGCTAGCTGAGACGTCGGCCACGTAAGGCGCCAGACGCTCGGCGTAGGCCAGGTACTCTTTGACTACAGCCTCAGCCTCCAGCAGAGGTTGGCCGTACACCTTTTCCAGGACGACGTTCTTGGCACCTACCTGCTCACGGATGCGCTGGGCAAACACACGGGCGGGGTGGAGCATCTCTTGGGCACGGATGCCGGTGCGCGCCGCCTTGTCCGTGTACGCTGGTCCAATCCCGCGTTTTGTCGTGCCGATTGCGGTCTTGCCCCGTGCCGCCTCGGCAGCGCCATCCAGGGCGACATGGTAGGGCAAGATCAGGTGGGCCAATCCGCTGAGTCTGATCCGCTCGGGTGACACATCCACATCTCGCGCTGCCAGCCCGTCCATCTCCGCCAGGAGCTTCTTGGGGTTGACGACCATCCCTCCGCCCAACAAGCAAGTTGCGTGAGGGTTGAGGATGCCAGAGGGGATCAGATGCAAGGCAAAGCGCTCGGTACCCGCACCAGGGGCGCCAACCGGGGAAGTTTGGTGCGCCTGCACGGTAACGGTGTGTCCGGCGTTGTCGCCTCCGCCAAAGCGCGCCACCACATCGGCCTCAGCGGCCAACAAGTCGGTTATTTTGCCTTTGCCTTCATCGCCCCACTGGGCGCCAAGGATCACAGTAATCGGCATGACAGCCTCCTTTCACTGGACTCACCCCCACCCTCAGGAGGCCGAGTGGGCTGATCTTGAGCATCTAGTCTCCAAACAGCGGCACAAAGTCAAACTTGTTCACGTCCACCAACCCCTTGTCGGTGAGCTTAA
Organism: uncultured Anaerolineae bacterium; assembly: GCA_965370895.1. GTDB lineage: Bacteria > Chloroflexota > Anaerolineae > JAAYZQ01 > JAAYZQ01 > CBDUWJ01. The sequence goes on from CBDUWJ010000108.1 coordinate 7,058, forward strand.
GGCTGGGGATGACAGGCAGGGATAGGAAAGCCATGGTCATCAACGGGTCAGGCAGGGTGCTGCCCAGTTCGTGGGCCGCTTGCGCCAGGGCTTCTACCTGGTCTCGGACCTGCTCCAGGGGCCGGTCGGACATCAACCCGGCAATCGGAAGCGGGCACGCAGCGCGCACCTGACCACCGGCGACGACAACCTGACCGCCTCCCATCTCGACGAGGGCGGCCACGGCGGCCAGCATGTCATCGTCGCTAGCGCCAATGAGAACGATATTGTGCGAGTCGTGAGCCACGCTGGAGGCAATGGCGCCGTGCTTCAGCCCCACGCCCCTGACCAGCCCCAAGCTCAAGTTGCCGGTATGAGTGTGTCGCTCGATGACGGCGATCTTGAGTAGATCCCGGGCCGGATCAGAGACGACGTACCCATTCTCCGTCGCCGGCTCTATGCGTAACTCATCAGTGATCACCTGCCCAGGGATGACGCCGATGACCCGTGCGGGCCCCTCACCGGCGGGGATGGCAAAGTTGAGCGTGGCAAGATCCAGG
>CBDUWJ010000109.1:0-7509 GCA_965370895.1 uncultured Anaerolineae bacterium
ACGTACTCCTCCATCTTCTCGCTCATGCCCTCCAGGCAATCACGAACATAGGATTACAAAGCAAATTTCTCAAAAGGGACCGAACTCACGCAGTTCGACGAGGTCCTTCGTCGATACGCTCATCGTGAATCCCGCCACCTCCAAATAATCGCCCTGGAACCTTGACTGTAGGGACGGACCCTAGATCCGCTTAATCTGTGAATAGTCAATCTGCACGGGCGTCATACGGCCCAGCACATCCAACAGGATGCGCACTCGGTTGGCCGTCGATAGGGGCTGGTCGAACACGGCTTCCAAATCCCGGAGCGGCCCGGAGGTGATCCGTACCGGATCACCCTGACTCAGGTCGCCATAACCAATTTCCTCGACTCCCTCCAACCTCCGGCGGATCAGGGCTACAACGTCGTCAGCCACGATGACGGGCCTATCTCCTGCACTGATAATGCGGCGGACACCCGGCATCCAGGCGATGGAGGAATGAGGCGTGACCTCGAAATCCAGACGGGCAAAGACGTAGCAGGGGAAGTAGACCACCCGATCAGTCCGGTCCCGCCGGCGCACCTTGCGTCGAACAGCCGGCAAGTAGGTCTCTCTCCCTTCCCCCTGCAACAGGGCGCTGACCTGGTGTTCCTTGTGCGGTTTGGTGTACAGTGCGTACCAGTGTTCCATCCCAGTCCGACCTTCTTCCCAGTGGGCCAGCCGCATGATGACCTCGATCGGTTGCCCCGGCCGCCAAGGGCTCTGGAGGTGGCCCTTCGGTGAGCAAGGGCGCCAGCCATCCTCCGCCGGGCACCGCACAAGCACTGGCTAGGGCTGGTGAATCCGCGCGTGCCGGGGAGATTCTACACGCAAAGGAGCTATCTGTCAAAAAGGCATAGCCTGCACAGAGCCTTTCCGTCTTCCGGTCAGTCTACGGGATCGTTACCACTCGGTCAAGGTTTGAGGCCTACCCTCTGACACTCCACCATCATTCGATGGTCTTGGCCGTTGCCCACAGTGCTTCCTGCTCGGCAGGGGTCAGAGCGCCCAGCCGGTCGTGCTGGGCGCGGGCCAGTCGCTCCATCTCGGCGTAGCGCTGGGTGAAGCGGTCACATGTGCCACGTAGGGCGCTCTCGGCATCTATGTCCAGCCAGCGGGCAACGTTGACCAGGGCAAAGAGGAGATCCCCCAACTCCCGTGCCTGCTCTTCCAGCTCGACGGCGGCGCGCAGTTCGCCGGCCTCTTCACCCACTTTCTCGAGCACACCGTCTAGATCGGGCCAGTCAAAACCGTCGCGGGCTGCACGGTCGCTGAGGGACTGAGCCCGGGCCAGAGCTGGCAGGATGACCGGCACGCTTTTCAGCCGAGAGTGGTCGGCGTGCCCCTCCGCCGTCCGTTCATCTGCCTTGATAGCCTCCCAGTTACGCAATACATCGGCCGTGTCCCGCACCTCGTGCAGTTGCAGCCTGCCGGCCTCAGGAGACGGGCGGCGCCCTGCCTGAGACACTTGCGCTTGCCGGCCCCCAGAGACAGACTGCAACTCCTGCAGGTCGCCAAAGACGTGGGGATGACGGCGCTTGAGCTTGGCGTCGATCCGGCCAATGACGTCGGCGAATCGAAAGTCCCCTACCTCAGTCGCGATCTGGACGTGAAGGGCAATCTGCATCAGCAGATCTCCCAGTTCCTCACAAAGCGCGTTGGAATCCTCGGCATCGAGAGCAGCCAGGACCTCGTAGGTCTCTTCCAACAGACCGGAACGCAGTGTCTGGTGGGTCTGTTCGCGATCCCAGGGGCAGCCATCAGGGGCACGCAGCCGGGCGACAGTCTCCTGGAGAGCCGGCAAGCCGCCGGCGGAGGACAGCGGCGGCAGGTAGAGGGTGGTCAGGTGGTCCACTGGCTGACCCCGGTCCAGGGTGTAGAGGGGGATAGTCATCATAGTGCCCTCGTCGGTGCCCGCCGCCTGCACCAGAGTCACGGGCAAGTCGTCAGGATAGGCGTTCATCAGCGTCAACTTGACCTCGCTTGCCAGCCGCTGGCCGTAGAGCTGGCCGACCAATACCGGGCGATCGGGATCCAGGGCAGGATGGTGGGCTGCAGCCAGGTCGGTGGCGTCCGCTAGTTGCAGACCAGCCAAACCGTCAATGCCCAGCAGCCCGAGCACCGGTTCGATGAAACTTAGGCCCTCCACCAGACGTACTTCCAGGTCCTCCTCCCGAGCACGGGCAAGAACGCGCTGCACTGACGCCTCACCGACCAGCGGATGGCCTGGTACGGCGTAGAGCACCCCCTGGGGCCGCCGCGCCAGGGCGATGATCCGGTCCGCCATCGCTTCATAGACGGCCCCAAAGTCCTCCAGCGTCTCGTACAGATCGTCAAAGCTGTGGAGGCTCAGGTGGGCTGGAAGGGCAGCAGCAGTGGGATGGTGTGTGGTGCGCAGATAGACCTCGTCGGCTTGCGAAAGTAGGTCCCACGCTTGCCGGGTCAGGTGGGCCGGATTGCCAGGTCCCAGCCCGAGGACAGTGATCGTCATGCGGTCTTTCCTCCCTCATTTCAGGAACCCAGCATTCTGACCCAGGTTCGGGTTCATCAGCTCATCTCTGCGATGCCCGAGGGCCAGGATAGCCAGGAGCTATCGCCAGGCCACATCGCCGCACAGGCCGGGTGGGTGGTCGGCGGCGACGAACCGCTTGAAAGCATCGCGCTCAGCGCCGACGGTCGTATAGGTGCCGTGGCCCGGATGCAGCTCCGTCTCATCCGGCCACCTAAAGACCGTCCAGTCCAGCGATGCCAGGCTTTGAGCCAATGCCTGAGGCGACACCGTGTGGCCAGGTCCGCCAGGAAAGATTGCATCGCCCACGACAGCCCGGCCACCAAGCCGCAGGCACACACTGCCCGGCGTATGCCCTGGAACATGAACAACCGTTACGCGTCCCTTTCCGATTTCCACCTCCATGCCGTCGATCAGTGGGAAGTCGGCTTCCACGCCAAACGCGTCCGCATCGGCGGGATGGATGCCCACGGGGGCGCCTGTGGCCTGGAGTACCGCTTCCAGCGCCCCCACGTGGTCGGGGTGGCCGTGCGTCAGGAGAATGCAGCAGACTTGAGTTTCCCCGACTGCCTGGAGGATGCTGTTGGCGTCCTCACCAGGATCCACAATGGCTAACTGGTCGGTGGCTGGGCGCCCGCTCGGGTGGGCGCGCACCAGATAACAATTCGTGGGCCAGGGACCCACTTCCAAGCGCTGCAAGCCCAGGTTCATGGTACTTGGTCTCCTTTATCGTCAGTGGTCACAGCATATCACAAGGGGCACGAAACGCAAAATCTCATATCCTCGCCTTCTTTCCGGGCGGAAACCACGTCCCTGGCAGCGCGCTTTTTTGACAAGTTGACCGTTCTGGTCTATACTCTGTCGTGGAATGGCGCGGGGGGCTGTAGCTCAGTTGGGAGAGCGCTACAATCGCACTGTAGAGGCCAGGGGTTCGAGTCCCCTCAGCTCCACCAGCCGACCCTTCAAAGTGGTCGCGGACAAATGGCGTCCGTTGCACAATCACATGGGCCCGTAGCGCAGCTGGGAGCGCACCACAATGGCATTGTGGGGGTCGAGGGTTCGAGTCCCTCCGGGTCCACCAGGATGGCAGGTTCTTGGGAACCCCCTTCGCCGCAAGCGAAGGGGGTTTGCCGTGGGGCTGAAAAACGGCGTCCTGGGGGAGAAATGGATAGACGGATAGAGACCAGACTGGGATCAATTCATGCCCACGTGAAGGGGAGTGGTCCGGCCATCGTCCTGATTCACGGCTACGATCCCGACAGCACCTGGCGCGTCTGGGAGCACAATGTGAAGGCTCTGGCGGCGGCCGGGTTCACGATCTATGCTCTGGACATGTTGGGTTATGGCGGGTCCGCCGGGCAGATGCTAGACCACGAGCAGCAGGCAACAGCCTTGCTGGACTTGATGGACGCCGAAGGGCTCGGGACGGCGACTGTCGGTGGGGTGTCGTGGGGGGGGATGATCGCCCTGGAGTTGGCGCTGATGGCCCCAGAGCGGGTGAACCGCCTTATCCTGGTGGCCAGTGCTGGCATGGGGCTCTACACGGAGGAACAGCTAGAGTCTATCGCCTGCCCGACGCTGGTGGTTTGGGGCGAAGATGACACGGTGATGCCTCTGGTCAACGCGGCCTGGTTCGGTGCGGCGATCCCCAACTGCCGCGTGGAGACGATCCCCGACGTGACCCAGCAGGAAGGTGTGCCAACGTGGGGTGGACACCATCCCATGCGCTTCAAGTCAGACGAATTCAACCGCATCGTTACCAGCTTTCTAACTGGATAACGTGCGTTGCTGCACGCCCCTTCTCCAGGCCGGCTAGCCTGCCAAGAAACCAAGGTGCAAGGCTCGTATCGATTCTTGTGTCGGCATTGGCGGGGCAGAGTGCGTGGGGATGGACCGGACAATCGTGATAGGTATCGGCCGGACGACGCGACTGTCCGGGCATAGGCGCCCTTCCTGCACTCAGGCGAGCCCGCGTATGCGCTGGACGGATTGGTGGAGAGTTGACGGACTGGCCAATGACGTGTATAATGAAACGACATTTCTATGCGGCCCGATAGAAATGCGACTGCCCAAGGGTGCACGCTAGACTGTTGAGGAGAAGAGAGCATGGCAGACAAATACACCCCCCAGGAGATCGAACCCAGGTGGCAAGCTTACTGGGAGGCTGATGGCCTTTACCGTTCGCTCATTGACCCAGACAAGCCGAAGCATTACGCGCTGACCATGCTTCCCTACTCCAGTGGGGACCTGCACATCGGCCACTGGTACGCCATGGCGCCCTCCGACGTCCGGGCGCGTTTTGTACGGATGCGGGGCTACAACGTGCTGTTTCCCATGGGCTTTGATGCCTTTGGCCTGCCGGCCGAGAACGCCGCCATCGAGCGCGATATCCATCCCTACAACTGGACCATGTCCAACATTGAGAAGATGCGCGACCAAATGCGAACTATGGGCGCCATGTTCGACTGGGGGCGGGAGGCTGTCTCCTGCCTGCCCGGTTACTACCGCTGGACGCAATGGTTCTTCCTCAAGTTCTACGAGGCGGGTATCGCCTACAAGGCTTTCTCCCCAGTGGATTTTTGCCCACAGTGTAATACCACCCTGGCCCGGGAACAGGTGTGGGGTGAAGACCATCACTGCGAGCGGTGCGGTACTCCTGTCATCAAAAGGGACCTGGACCAGTGGTTTTTCCGCATCACCGATTATGCCGAGGAACTGCTGGATTTCAGCGAGATCGACTGGCCCGAGCGGGTCAAGGTCATGCAGACCAATTGGATCGGCCGCAGCGAGGGAGCCGACGTGATCTTCAAGTCGGAAGAGGGGGACGACATTGTCGTCTTTACTACCCGGCCTGACACGCTCTGGGGCGCTACCTTTATGGTCCTGGCCCCGGAACATCCCCTGGTGGACAAACTGACCACGCCCGACCTTCGCGCCGAGGTGGATGCATATGTGGCCCAGGCCGTTCGTCAGAGCGAGATCGAGCGGATGAGCCTGGAAAAGCCAAAGACCGGAAAGTTCATCGGTGCCTATGCGCTCAATCCGGTCAACGGGGCTCGCATTCCCATCTGGATCGCCGATTACGTGATGATGACCTACGGCACGGGGGCGATCATGGCCGTTCCGGCACACGACGAGAGGGATTTTGAATTCGCCCTCAAGTTTGGGCTGTCGATCATCCCGGTTATCGACCGCCCCGATGGCGTGACCAAAAGCTACGTCCCTGCCGGATCGGCGGACGAGGGTCTTGAGCAGGCGCTTGAGCAGGCCGGGTTGTCCTTTGAAAAACAGGACACGGGTCTGTATGTAACCATGCAGGCTGATCAGGCCAGCCGCTACGCGGCGCTGGTGCAGCAACATCTGCGACCTGACTCGTGGACCGAGGTCATCGGCGGGCCGTGGTTCTTTATCTTTGAGGATGGCGACCCTGCATCAGGCGTCGTTGAGTTTGATTCGAAGGAGAGTGATCAGGCGATCATGGCCCGCTGCGAGACCCTGGAGGCGAGCGGCCTCAAGTACCGCACGGTGATGGAGATGCTCTGGAGTCTGCCTTTCTACCGCGATGTGCTGTTCCACCATGAGTATGGCGCAATGATCAACTCCGGCGAGTTCACCGGAACCTCAGGCGACGTGGCAGTACAGAAAGTAACCGAGTGGCTGGGCAAAGAGGGCAAGGGGGAGTTCCAGGTCAACTACCGCCTGCACGACTGGCTGATCAGCCGGCAGCGGATGTGGGGCGCGCCGATCCCCATCGTCTACTGCGACGATTGCGGCGTGGTGCCGGTGCCCTACAAGGACCTGCCGGTGCTCCTGCCGGAGGATGCCAGGTTCCGGCCTACCGGCGAAAGCCCTCTCAAGTACCACGCCGGCTTTTTGCACACGCCTTGCCCTCAATGCGGCGGCCCCGCCCTCCGCGAGACCGATACAATGGACACCTTCATGTGCTCATCGTGGTACCAATACGCGTACCTCAGCCCCTACTACCACGAGGGGGAGCCGGCTCAGGCCGATTCGACACCCATTGACCCCGACGAAGCCGCCTATTGGCAACCGGTGGATGTCTATACCGGTGGTATCGAGCATGCCACTATGCACCTGATCTACACTCGATTCTTTACCAAGGTGATGCGCGATCTGGGCATAGTGGATTTGGACGAGCCGATGGCTATGCTCCGCAACCAGGGCATCATTCTGGGTGAAGACGGCGAAAAGATGTCCAAAAGTCGGGGCAACGTCATCGCCCCCGACGATTTGGTGGAGCGCTACGGGGCCGATACGGTACGCGCCTACCTGATGTTCGGCTGGCGTTGGGACCAGGGAGGACCGTGGGACTCGAAAGGCATTGAGGGGATCGTGCGCTTCCTCAGCCGGGTGTGGGACTGCGTGCTGGAGCCGGGGTATCAGGGCAGTGAGCCGCCTGACGAAGGCGCTATCCGAACCCTGCGCCGAAAGGTCCACCAATCGATCCGCAAGGGCACCGAGGATATGGAGACGTTCAGCTTCAACACCTACATTGCCAACATGATGGAGTTGAACAATGCCATGCTCAAGGCCAAGGACACGACGGTGTACGGTACCCATGCGTGGCCTGAGGCGGTGGAAACACTGCTGCTGCTGCTGGCCCCCGTCTGTCCACATATTGCCGAGGAACTATGGGCGCGGACCGGGCGGCCCTATTCGATCCATGTGCAATCCTGGCCCGTCTGGGACGAAGCTGTGGCCGCCGAGGAGGCGATCACCTTGGTCGTGCAGGTTAACGGCAAGGTGCGGGACCGGATCGAGGTGCCGGTGGGCGTGGACGACGAGACCGCCCGCATTCTGGCGTTAGAAACCGAAGGCGCGAAGCGGCACACGGCGGGCAGGCGGGTGGTCAAAGTGATCGTCGTGCAGGGTCGGCTAGTTAACATCGTGGTGAGTTAGGGGTTCCAGATGACCGAGCGGCCGGGGGCCAACTATGCTCTCAAGCGCTTCGCCCTAGATCT
>CBDUWJ010000110.1:0-7467 GCA_965370895.1 uncultured Anaerolineae bacterium
GCGGAATCGCTTTGCGGACCTTCATCTGCGCCGTTAGCAACGCCTTCAGCCCGGCACTGCTGATATAGTCGACATCCCGAAGATTCACCACCACATTCTTCTGACCGGCCTGGACAAGCCCCAGGAGCGTGTCTTCCAGTTCGGGTGCGGTGGCGCTGTCAATCCGCCCTGCAACAGAAACGAGTTCACACCGTTTCAGCTTTTCAGCCGTGACATCCATCACTTCCCTCCTTGATCGTATGAGATAACAGCCAGAGTGGCAGCCGGCAGAGGTGGCCAACCACGGGTTGGCGCGATCCGACTTTATTGTACCACACTCGCTCCCTGAAAGCAAGCACGCCGATTTGACTTGCGGCAACTCTTCGGCCCCGGTCAGCTATTCGGACCTTGTCAGCCGCATGTTCCTGGTTCTACGCCTACGCCTCCCCCGGGAGGGGCGGGGTGCGAATAGCTGAACGTTTTGCCCCCAGACCAACGGCCACCATTGCCAGGCCCAGGAAAAGCCAGAATATCGCGACCGAGTGGGGGAAGCTCAGGTTGAAGAAGTAGTGGTCAAAGATGCCGCCCACCAGGATACCTGCCAGGGCAGCGGTCAGCCCCAGTAGGATCGCTTCCAGACCGGTTTGACGGCGCACCTGGGGCCAGGCGATCCACACTTGTCGGAAAAAGAGCGCAATGATCACCAGAAAAGCGACAAGCCCGACGAGGCCCATTTCTTCGGCGATGAGCAGATACACGTTCGACACGCCAATGTACAGGCTGCCTTCCGGGGTGCCGACGAACCCAACGCCGATCCAGGGGTGGCGGCCGATCAGGCTCAGGGCGTCCTTGTATTCACCGAGGCGCATCAACGTCGCCAGGTCCTGGAGTTGGATGCCCTGGACAAAGCGTTGGACATAATCCTGGGCCTGGGGCAGGAGCATCAGCAGCACAGCGGCCACGATCATGGCCGGAATCAGCTTCCGGTATTTCACCACGGCTAACAGGCCCAGACCCGCGACCAGGCCCGCCATCGACCCCCGTGAATAGGTGAGGTAGAGACAGCCAGCGTCGACGAGCACCATCAAGGCGATGAGGGCCTTGGGCAGAACGGGCTTCCGGGCAAACAGTTGGGCAGCCGTCAGAGTGGTGATGAGAATCAGCAAGCCACCCAGCACGTTGGGATCCGTGGATGTGGAGATGGCGCGTAGCGCGAGGTCCGAACTATCCTCAACATAGCGCAGAACGCCGGCCCCGGTGGGATAGCCCACCCGCCCCAACGCCGAAAGCAAACGGATGCTCCACGTCGAGGGGATGATATACAGGAATACACCGATGAGCGCCGCACCGAACCCAGCGACGATGAGGGCTGCCACCAACAGTCTGAGCTGCTCTTGGGTACGTACACAATTGACGACGACGAAAAAGAGCGAGATGCTCAACAGGATCTCGACAAAGTGGCGCAGAACGTACTGGTCGAGGTAGGCATGGGCCAATCCTGCCACAAAAGACGCACAGGCAAGCAGCAAAAAGACAAGGATGGGCAATCCCAGGGCAGTGGCAACAAACTTGCCCGCTTTCCCGGTGGCCATGCGCACGATCCAGACAAGGTAGGTGGCCATCAGCGCCAGGTCGAGGAAGGTCGGCGTGAAGCCGATCTTGAAAGGCAACGCACCAAAGGGCAGCAAACAGATCAGGGCGACGATGGCCAGCAGGCCCCACCGCACGTCGCGCAGCATCAACAGCCCGCCGGCAAGGGCCAGCACAGCGGCAAAGGCATAAATTGGGGATAGAATCGCTACGTAGGCCCCGACGACCAGCCCCACTGCAAGGCCGAGAGCGACGACAATGGCCAGGGCGAAGCGGCGGTCGCTCTCTAACAAGATCTGGCGCAAGCTAGCCAGCGTCTGCTGCCCACTTCCCCTGGAGGGGCGGGGTTCGAAAAGATGGGTCATTATGTTCCAGTCGTCTGATTTCAGCATTCAGCAGTCAGTACGGCTACTGACGCCTGCCGTCACCGGCTGTGAGGCTCTGGCTACTGACTACTGAACACTGACTACCGGCTGCGGGAGTGGATGGGAGTCGAACCCACAAAGGCCGCTTCTGCAGCACCCTTCGGACGGTTTTGAAGACCGCGGAGCCCACCGGGACTCAACCACCCCCAAGCTGGAGATAGAATACCTTGTTTCGGCCAATCCGTCAAGTATACCACGGATAGAAGATGTGAGTCTGTTGCGTGCTGATGAGTCGTTCGGACAACTCTTCGTGCCCGGTCAGCCTGGTGGCCGTATCTCAATGATGTAAGTACAGGATTGATCCCCTGTGGCGACCGATGGGACCTCCTCCACCCGCATGCTCTTGCCGCCTGTAATCCAGCGTTTCCTTTCTTGGAGGGTGCCGAAATCCGTGTAGCAAATGGGCGCCTCAGCTGCGCGACCCCAGCATGCCGGGCAACGGGCAATGTGGTACAGAGAACTATCCTCTTCTTCTACCCTCACAACCTGAGCGCTGGTTCTGCTGCGGGTGTTGGCCATCGCGACGAGGCCCAGCTTGATCTTCATTCCATGGGCAGCAACCGAAATACCAAGTCTCCGATCACAAGCAAACTGCGCTCTCGGACAACCGGGTTGGCCTGCTTCCTCGGTGATTGTTCGATGGTCCAGATGTCCCCGGCGAACGGTGCCCGCCTCCCCGGAAGGGCGCGGTCTGAGAATTGGTGAAAGCATGCAGGTGTGCTATAATTCCCAACGTTGTTCGGGTCCCACTGCGGTGGATACGGTCACCATGCTGTTGAGCGTGGGCTGATCGCCTCCCCCAGGGGGTCCGGGATCCCAAGATTGATTGTCCAGTGAGGTCCGCATACCGTGAATGCAAACTGCCCCTCTGGGGGAGGCGGGGTCCGTGCACCCGGGCACAGGAGGGTGGGCAAGGGCGCAGGTGTCGTGATCGTCCTGTTGCTGGTGGCTTCCTGCGTTACCGGTTGCTTTTCATTAAGGACGGCACGGGTGACGCCGATTCCCACCAGAACACTCTGCCCAACCTACACCCCGCGCCCGCAGCTTCCTACGTCTACCCCTACGCCGCTCCCGTCCAAGACACCTCTGCCAACCAAGACGCCGGTGCTGGCCGGTCCGACCACACCTGTCACCGACAACACATCTACGCCCACGCCTGAACCCACCGAAGATCCGAACCTGTCCCCAACCCTGACTCCCTGGCCGGCCCTTGGTCCCGATGTCTGCCCGCTGACTGGCTTGTCAGTGAGCGATCCAGCGTTGCTGGAACGACGCCCCCTGGCCATCAAGATCCAGAATGCGCCCATCTCGCGACCCCAGTATGGCCTTCCTCGGGCAGACATCGTCTATGAACATCTCTCGGAGGCGGGGATCACGCGCTTCACAGCCATCTACCTCTGTCAGGAAGTTGAAAAAACCGGATCGACCCGCAGTGCTCGCTTCATTGATCTGGAAATCCCGGCCATGTACAAGAGCCTCCTGGCCTTTTCTGGCACCAGCGCCGGACTATATCCCAAATTCCTCAGCGCTGACTTCTATGACCGGGAGTTCTGCTATGGGTGGGGTCTGCACTCCCAAGGTTTCTACCGGGACACGGAATTGCGCAGCCAGGGGGTCCCTATCGAACATACCCTTTTCGCCGATCCGGCCAAAATCTGGGCCATCGCAGAGGATCTGGACATCAACCAACGCCAGGATCTGGACGGCACAGTCTTTGATGGTGCTGTGCCGGAGGATGGGCAACCAGCCACTTCGATTCACATCCCCTATCCTCATCGGAACATGATCGTGGACTATCGCTATGACCCGGACACCGGAAACTATCTCCGATGGGATGGTGGAGAACCCCACGTGGACGCGGCGACCGGAGAACAGCTCTCCGCGACCAACGTCATCGTCATCTATGCTAACCACGTGGATACCGATATCTATGAGGACGAGCCACGGCGTAACCATCCCTCGGTGCAGATTCAGTTGTGGGGCACGGGCCCAGCGGTCATCTTCCGCGATGGGCTGGCGTTCGAAGGGTTGTGGGCCCGACGGGACCGGGACGACATGGTAGTCTTTCGCGACCCGACGGGGCAGATCCCCATCCCCCTCAAGCCGGGAAACACCTGGATTCAACTTGTTCCGCTGGAGGGGCATCGCTGGGCCTTCGAGGCCACTTGGTCCGGAGAGGAGTAGACATAGGATGATTGTGAACAGCCGCATCAAGTTCAACACACAGGGCAATGGCCAGATTCTGGACATAACCGGTGAGATAGACCGCCAGGTGCGAACCTCTGGCCTCGAAAACGGCGTTGTGACCCTGTTCACCCCCAGCTCCACCAGTGCTCTGACCACCAGTGAGTACGAACCGGGGGTGGTCCACGATCTTCAAGAGTTTTTCGATCGGATCGTGCCCCCCAACGCAGATTACCGTCATAACCTGCGCTGGGGTGATGGGAACGGTCACGCGCACGTGCGCCACGCCCTTCTGGGGCCGTCGCTGAGTATCCCCTTGGTCGAGGGCAGGATGACGCTGGGCACTTGGCAGCAGATCTTGTTTGTAGACTTTGATAATCGCGCCCGATCTCGCTCGGTGGTCGTCCAGATCATGGGTGAGTGAGGCTGACTCGGTGGGAGGATATGCCATTTCCCAACGCCGCCCAGTCAAGGGCACAGGAGCGCACAGCGGCCGGTGACACCCCGCCCAGAGGCAGGCGCCAGCCGCAGGCTTGGCTGCACGCCAGGGCTAGACTGATGCCGCAACTGCTGACAAAGGCCCCTCCGTGGGTTCGGGGCGTGTTTGATCATGCTTGGGCGCCCATGACGGCTCTGACCCGGCAGGTTGATTGCCTGCCTCCTGTCCTGTTGGACTATCTAGTAGACAGTGCCGCTATTCGGACCGGGTCCGCGGGATATGTCGCTATCTGCAACGGCGAATCGCGCTATGTCCCCGGCCCAACCTGCCTCCAGGCAGGCCGTCAGCAAGTGGATCCTACTCTGGTGGGCGTGGCCTTTGTATCGGTGGAGGACCTGGCCACCGATAGTGCACGGCCACTGCACGTCATCGGCCATCTGATCGACCACTGCCTGGGGTGTGCCGGTGCACCAGACGCCGCGTGGCTCTCCGAGGGCGGGGGCGTGACTTCCGGCTGGCGGGAGGCGGGGGCCCGTATGCCGCGGCTCTTTGCCCTTGGATACGGCGCGGATGAGGTGGCCCAGGCGAACATCCACGACTATTTTGCCCAGTCGTTGGCGTTGTACTGCCGCGATCGGCAACGCCTGAACGTAGCCGATCCGCAGATCTGCAAGTGGTTTCGCAGCACCCTGTGGAACGAGTCGTTCTGGCGGGGCCAGAGGCCTCTGACGCGGTAGAGGTCTCTGACGGGGTAGAGGTCTCTGACGGGACAGAGGTCATGAAAGGGGGATTCATGCACACACAACGATTAGAGGCGTTGAGGCGTCTACAAGTGGCGAACGGGGTCCGGTGCGTGGCCTTGGTGCCAGGCGCCAATCTGCGTTACTTCACCGGGCTGACCATGCACCTCAGCGAGAGGCCTGCTGTGGCCTTTGTTCCGGCTGAGGGGCCCGTGGCTGTCCTGCTGCCGGAACTCGAAGCGGGGGCAGCGCTAGCCCACATGGATGACGACACGCCGTCTTTGGACCCGGTCAGCCTGTTCACCTACCGCGACGAGGAGGGGCACGAGCACGTCTTCCACCAGATCGCCGATGAGCTTGATCTCGCCGGCAAGTCTATCGGCGTCGAATACCTGACCATGCGTCTGCTGGAGATGCGCCGCATCGAGCAGGCAGCTCCTGGATGCCGGCTGATGGCCACAGAGCCCTGGATGCCGGAACTCCGCATGAGCAAGGACGAGACCGAAATCGCCCATATGCGCCGCGCCGTCGAGATCGCCGAACGGGCCATGCGGAGCCTCTTGGACGACGGCGTCATTCGAACCGGTCGCACGGAACTTGAGATAGCCGCCGACCTCCAGATCGCGATGTTGCGCGAGGGTGGGCAAGGCGAAGCGTTTTCGTCCATCGTGGTCGGTGGTCCCAGATCAGCTCTACCCCATGCCAGCCCGTCCGACCGGCCGTTGGCCGACGGTGACTTGCTGATCGTAGATTGGGGAACGGTTTACGAAGGCTATCGGTCGGACATCACCCGCACCTTTGTGCTCGGCGCGGCGTCCCCAGAGATCGTACAGGTGCATGCCGCGGTTCTGGCGGCCAACCAGGCGGGCCGGCTGGCGGCACGCCCGGGCGTTCCGGCTCAGGAGGTGGACCTGGCCGCGCGGCGGTCCATTACCCTGGCTGGCTATGGAGAGCACTTTATTCACCGGACTGGTCATGGCTTGGGGCTGGAGACCCACGAACCTCCGTACCTGGTCGAGGGCAACCTCGACTTGCTTCAGCCAGGTACGACATTCACCGTGGAACCGGGTATCTATCTGCCAGAAGTGGGCGGCGTGCGCATCGAGGATGACGTTGTTGTCAGCGGGCATGGTGCAGAGACGCTTACGACGCTTCCACGGGATCTGGTTTCCCTCTAGGCACGGACCGTGAACCTACGGCAACTGGAAGCTTTCTGCCGAATCGTGGACCGGGGCAGTTTCTCGATGGCCGCTGAGGACATGGGCCTCAGCCAGCCTGCGGTCACCTTCCAGATGCAGGCATTGGAGAAGGAGCTGGGCACCGCCTTGCTGGACCGTTCCCCACGCCGGGTTCTGCCCACCGAAAGCGGACGCATCCTCTACGATCATGCCCGGCCGATCCTCCGTCACGCTGACCAGGCCCGCCGCGAGATAGACGACCTGAACCAGCTCCTGCGTGGAACGTTGTTGCTCGGTGCTAGCACCGGTCCCGGGGAGCATATCCTACCGCAGGTACTGGGTCGCTTCAAGGCCGAGTATCCTGATGTCGACGTGGTTCTGCGCATTCTGCCGACCGACGAGATCATCGAACAGGTCCTGGCCTACGACCTTGAGATCGGCGTCGTGGGAGCGAAGGAAGCCAATCCCAAGCTCCTGTTTGAACCCCTCATCCAAGATCGTTTGACCGTCATCACCCCGCCTCACCATCCTTGGGTCGCAGGAGAGAAGGTAACGATGGATGCGTTACTGCGCGAGCCGTTCATCTTGCAGCAGCCGGGGGCTGGTGTGCGGATCATGCTGGAGGCTGGCTTGAAAGCCATGGGCCTGAGCCTGTCGGACTTGAACGTGTACATGGAAGTCGGATTGCAGGAATCGATTAAAACGGCGGTGGAGGCTGGCTTTGGCGTGGGGCTTATCTCTCGCTATGCCGTGCGCCAGGAACTGCGGTTTGGTACGCTGGCTGAAGTACAGGTAGCTGACCTGCCTTCCTTCCGCGATGAGTTCTATCTGGTCCGAAATCGAAAGCGAAAGCTGTCGCGCCTGACGCAGGCCTTTCTCTCATTCGCCAGGGATCAGGTCAGCTCCCTGGCCCAATAGGTTGCCCTAGCCCC
>CBDUWJ010000111.1:0-7452 GCA_965370895.1 uncultured Anaerolineae bacterium
ATCTACCAGTCTACCAGTTCCCCAATCCCCCCTACAACGGCAACTCCTCATCCTTCCGAAACGTCGCCAGTGGGGGCGGCGTCTCGGCATCGCCGCCGGCGACATAGCCAAACAGCATCTCCACATCCTTGGCGATCTTGCGGTTCAGCAGGCTCAGCGGGATGTGCATCGGGCAGGCCATATCGCAGGCGTGGCACTCGACGCAGCGGCCCGCCAGGTGGTAGGCGCGCATCACATGGAAAAAGGCCTTCTCCGGCACTCCGTGGGCGATGCTCACCCACGCAGGGTCCACCTGCTCGGCCAAGCACTCGGTGCAGTAGCAACCAGGACAGGCCTGGCGGCAGGCGTAGCAGCGGATGCAACGGTCGAATTCGCGAGTCCATAAGGCCAGCCGCTCGGCGGTCGTCTTCGCCTCCAACTCTTCCACATCGGCCCAGGCCTCATCCTCCGCGTCCACCTCGGGCGGCTCGCCCACCAGCGCGTCGTAGAACACCGGCACACGCTCCTTGCAGCGCTGGCAGTTCTCGGCCAGAAACCAGGTTTCTTCCCCGGAGGGGGAAACCGGGTTTCTTTTTCCCACCATTCCCGGGCAAGCTACCCCAATCACGAATACCTGATCCCTAATCACCTGCTCCTCGTGGATCAGCACGTTCAACGCCCGCACGTCGCACGGCTTGGCGACGATGGCCACGCGGGATGGCTGCTCTTTCCGACGGGTGGGCACCACCTGGTCGCGCAGGTAGACCATCAGGTTGTGGTGGCAGGTCTGGTCCCACACCAAACGCTCGGCCTCGCACTCGTCGTAGACAAAGGCCGGACGCACCCGCCCTTTGGGGCTCCGCTCGTAGCCGATGACGCAGCCCACCTCACCCAGGCTCAACAACTCCCTGGCCCTGACCTGTATGCCCGCCTGGATCTCCTCGCTCATAAGCACCCTTCCTGATCCTTGCTACAAGCACCGAACGTCCCGAATCTCCGAGTTTCTAGATCCCCGAATCCCGCTATTGCAACCCCGTCCATGGCCCAAGCTCCCGCACCTGGTCGGTCAGCTCGGTCACCACCTGGGCAAAACGGTTGCCCTCGGCGGCCGACACCCAGTCGATGCGCAGCCGCCCGGTCTCGATGCCCACGAAATCGAGGAAACTATGCATCAGCGCGTACCGCCGCCGGGCGTGGTAGTTCCCGTCGCCATAGTGACAGTCGCCCGGATGGCAGCCGGCTACCAGCACCCCGTCGGCCCCCTCCTGGAAGGCTTTGAGCACGTAGAGGGGGTCTACCCGCCCCGAGCAGGGAACGCGGATGATGCGGATGTTGGCCGGGTAGGGGATGCGGCTGGTGCCGGTCATGTCTGCCCCCGCGTAGCTGCACCAATTGCACAGAAAGCCGACGATCTTGGGTTCAAAGTTTGCGCTCATGGAACTTGTCCTTCGCCATTCGGTATTGGATACCAGGGTCTGGATGTTGGATCCTTGTCCTAGCTTGCTGCAAGCATGGCTGAAAGCCGCTGGATGTGCTGCTTTTCCTCCCCGATGATGCGCTCCACTGTCTGCTGCCCAGGGCCGCGCACGGCATCCTGTAGCTCGTGGAAGAAGAGCAGAGTCTCCTTCTCAAAGCTGAGCGCGGCCTGCAGGGCCTCTCTCTCGTCTAGAGCCTCGCCCGCCTGGCTCAGAGCGCCCTCCGGCTTGGCGAAGAAGCTTTGCTGGAGCAACGCGTCGGTGTAAGCCTGGAACTGGTCCCACTGCTCTGGAGTGAGGGCCAACTCCACCACGTCCCGGCCCATCTGCTGAAAGGCGCGGCGGTGGTACTGCTCCTGGATCGCCAGGTCCTCGAACAGGGCCTTGACCCCGTCCGTGCTCGCCTTTTCCGCAGCAGCGGTGTAGAATGCCTCGCCGCTTTCTTCCAGGCGCATTGCGATCTCGATGATGTCGTCTCCTGTCAATAGTGCCATTTGTAGTCTCCTCTCTCCCGGTCGGGGCAGTGCTATTGGATACCGCCAGCGTGTTTGGGGTCTCCAAGCTACAGGCCTCCACAACCTTACCCATGAGTGCATGCTGCGTCCAGTGGATCACTCACGACGCGCCTGGCCCGAATCGGTATCCACATCAGCGACCACATCCACCGCCTCGAAATCGGAGCCGTGGACCCGGCGCAGCTCCTGGACGAGCACATCGTTGTTCCAACCGTCGTCGGGCACACCATTGATGTACCGGGCGAGCCGTTGTCGGCCAAGATCATACCGTATCTCTTCAGCGCCTGGAGGATGACCTGGACCTCGGGCGAGAATCCCGAGATGTTCAAGTCGGCCCGCACCGGCCGTTACCAGCTGGCGGAACTTGATTGACGGTTCCATTGTCTTTCCAGTGCCAATCCCTTCAGGCGCCATCCGGTTCCCCACTTTGGCTATTGGGTCTGGTCTGAGGGTCTGCCGATCTCCTGGATCTGTGCCAGCTCGCGAGAAACAGGCTGCCAACCACCAGCCAGGGTCCGCCCGCTATCAGCATAGCCATGCCTCTACTGTGACCGGCGGCAAAGAACGCAAACACACTATTCGCGACGGCGCAGCCGATGATGACGAGTCCACCGAGCCCTTCCCTCCACCAGGCGATGAGGACGCCCAATGCCGAAACGATAATCAGCGCTGCCAAGATCGCCGACTCCAGTGGCCACGGGGCGGGTTCGCCTATCCCAGAGACGATGCCTATGAACAGCCAAAACGCAGCTACCAACGAGCCTGTGATGCGGGCAATCCAGCGTACTGGCTTTGCTGTACGGTTGGCTCTATCTTCACTCATGGCCCTGGTTGTCTACTTGATCGAGCAGTGGTGTGGAACACCGGTCCACTCTCTTCGACGCGCATCGCGATCTCGATGATCTCGTCCTGGTCAACAGGTACTTGTGTTCATTACGGTTCATTCTTCTCTGGCCGCTTCATCGGCCGCAGGGTGTCTCTTTCACCGGTTGGCGGTAGGCGGCAATCATCTCCCGCAGGGCATCAGTCAGGCATTCATGGCACTCGGCCACGGTCCGCCCTCCGTGCCCACCTCCTGTCACTCCACCAACTGGCCCATGTAGCCTGACAGGATCTCGGTGTACTTGACCAGACGACTCTGCAGCATGGCGTTCTCACCTATGCCTTGTGTCACAGGGAACTCCCTACTCGGAGCCGGACAGGCGCCATCTCCACCGGCCGCAGCAGCGCCGCCAACTGCCCGAGCAACTGCTGGTCGGTGAAGCCGTGCAGTGTAATCGCCCCGCCCCGGCAGGCGGCCACGCACAAACCACAGCCCTTGCACAGCGCCGGGTTGATCTCGGCCTGGCGACAACCCCGCACCTCGACCAGTTCCGCTGCGCCCGCCGGACACACCTCGACGCACGACCCGCAGGCCACGCAGCGCAGGGGCAGCACCTCGGCCGTCATTGGCTCGATCTCGACCTGGCCCCGATTCAGTAGCCCCACGGCCTGGACCGCCGCGCCGCCGGCCTGGGCCACCGTGTCGGGGATGTCCTTGGGCGCCTGACAGGCGCCGGCCAGAAAGATGCCCTCCATGGCGGTTTCGACCGGGCGCAGCTTGGGATGGGCCTCCAGGAAAAAGCCGTCCTCGCCGCGGCTCACGTGGAACAGTTGAGCCACCTCCTCGGCGTCGGCGGTGGGCACCATGGCCGTGGCCAGCACCACCATATCCACCGGGATCTCCACGATCTCGCCTAGCAGCGTCTCCTCGGCGCGGACCACCAGGCGACCGTCCGAAGAGCTTTCCACTTCCGCGCCCTTGCCCCGGATGAAGATGATGCCCTCCTCCTGCACCCGCTCGTAGAACTCGGCGTAGCCCTTGCCATAGGCGGTGATATCGAAATAGAACTCATAGACCTGGGCCTGCGTCTTTTCCCGGATCAGGTGGGCCAGCTTCATCGAGTACATGCAACACACCCGCGAGCAGTAGGCGTTGTGCTGCCGGTCCCGGCTGCCGATGCAGTGCAGGATCGCCACAGCCTTCGGCTCCCGGCCGTCCTTCAATAGCACCTCACCGCCCGTCGGCCCGCCGGCGTTGACCAGCCGCTCCATTTCCAGGGCGGTGTAGACTTCGTCATACCGCCCGTGGCCATACTGGGGCACGTTGCGGGCATCGTACAGCTCAAAGCCGGTGGCCAGTACGATGGCCCCTACCTCGATCTCTTCCTGGCGCTCCTGCATATTATGATCGATGGCCTCCGCCTCGCAGGCCCAGACGCAGCGATAGCACTCGGAGCAGATGCCGCAATCGAGGCAGCGGGAGGCCTCGGCCACCGCCTGCTCCTCCGTGAAGGGCAGCACGATCTCTTTGAAGGTCCGCAGCCGCTCCTCCAGGGGTAGGAGGGCCGGCTCCACCCGGGGTGCCGGGGTGATGGCCCCCAGCCGCACCTTAGCCTGAGCCTCCTCCCGGCTCCACTTTTCCACCGGGCGCTTGTTGGGGACCGGCTGGCGGAGCGGCTCACCCTGCAGGTACCGGTGTATCGATTGCGACGCCTCATGCCCGAGAGCAACGGCGTTAATGACAAACCCCGCGCCGGGGATCACCCCCCGCCCGGCAAAGAGGCCGGGAATCTCCGTGGCCAGAGTTTCGTGGTCGCCCACCAGGGTATCAAAGGGCTCCTCTAGGAACACCAGATCGGAGAACTGGCCAATGGCCCGGATGACCGTATCCACCTCCATCACGAACTCGGTCCCTGGCTCCGGCACGACCAGCCGTTTGCCGCTGTCGTCGATGCGGCTGAGCTGCCGCGAGCGGGCGCACTCCATCCCTACCACGTCTCCGTTATCGCCAACGATGCGGGTCGCCACAGTGTTGAGCACCAGCTTGATGCCCTCCGCTTCGGCCCCTTCCAATTCCGAGGGGTAGGCGGGGATCTCGCCCCGCGAGCGCCGGTAGACCAGGCTGACCTCTTCGGCGCCCAGGCGCAGGGCCGTGGTGGCTGCATCCACGGCGGTGATGCCACCGCCCACCACCGCCACCCGCCTGCCCTTCCGCACCGGTCGCCCCAGGTTCACCCGCCGCAGAAAGGCGGTCCCCGACAGCACTCCGTCCAGATCCTCGCCCTCGATACCCAGGCTCGTGGCCCGGCTGACGCCTGTGGCCAGATAGACAGCGTCGTAATCGCCGCCGTTCGTTTTGAGTAGTTTCACCGGGTCTCGGACGGGGCTGTTCAGCCGCAGCTCCGCCCCCAGGCCCACGATGTCGTCGATGTCCCGCTGCAGAATTCCCTTGGGCAGACGGTGTTCAGGGATGCCGGTGCGCATCATCCCCCCCGCCACTGGCAGCGCCTCAAAGACTGTCACCCCGTAGCCCAGCTTGACCAGGTGTTGGGCCGCCGTCATCCCCGCCGGTCCGGAGCCGACCACCGCCACATGCTCCTCACGGGTGCGGGGCACCGGCTCGATGGGGCGAGGCAGGCCCCGGGCGTAGACGTAATCCACCACAAAGCGCTTCAGCTCCATGATAGCGACTGACTTGTCCACCAGCCGGCGGTTGCAGCGCCCCTCGCAGGGGTGGTGGCAGGTACGGCCGCAGACGCTGGCAAAGGGGTTATCCTCGCGGATGATACGCAGTGCCTCTTCAAACTGCCCCTCGCGGATGTAGGAGATATAGCCCTGGGCGTGCTGGCCCGCCGGGCAGGCGTCCTGGCAGGGGGCAATGCCGACTTTGTCGATGACAAAGGCGTTGGGCACCGCCTGGGGGAAGGACCGGTAGATGACCTTGCGCGTCGTCAGCCCCAGATCGAACTCGCTGGGCAGTACGCTTGGGCATACCTCGGCGCAGGAGCCGCAGCCGGTGCACTTGTCCACGTCCACGAAGCGCGGCTTGCGCCGGATCGTCACCCGAAAATTGCCCACGTAACCCTTGACCTCCGCCACCTCGCTATAGTCCAGCAGATGCACGTTGGGATGGGCCGCCAGGTCCACCATTTTGGGCGTCAGGATGCAAGCCGAGCAGTCGAGGGTAGGGAAGGTCTTGTCCAGTTGAGCCATGTGCCCGCCGATGGAGGGCTGCCGCTCCACCAGATAGACGGGATGGCCGGCATTGGCGATGTCCAGCGCGGCCTGCATGCCGGCGATGCCGCCGCCGACCACCAATGCCGCCCGCGTGACCGGCTCTTGCCGGGGTTGGAGGGGCTCGTGCTGGCGCACCCGTTCCACGGCGGCGCGGATTAGATCTCGCGCCTTCTCAGTGGCGGTGGGCATCTCGCGGTGCACCCAGGAGCAGTGCTCGCGGATGTTGGCCACCTCTAAAAGATAGGGGTTCAGGCCCACTGCTTGCAGTGTCCCCCGGAAGGTCCGCTCGTGCATCCGGGGCGAGCAGGCGGCCACCACCACCCGGTCCACGCCCAGTTCACAGATGTCGTGGCGGATCGTCTCCTGTCCGGGGTCGGAGCAGGTGTACTTGTTGGTGCGCACCACGCTCACGCCCTCCAACTGGCGGGCGTACTCGGCCACCGCCTCCACATCCACCGTGGCCGCTATGTTAGAACCGCAATAGCAAACGTAGACGCCGATCTTCATGCTCAGGGTTCCCTTTCCGACTATATCATGCTGGAGAAGCTCAGTCGCTGTGTTACCTGCGCGCCCTTACAACAAAGCCTTTCGAATGGCCGCGGCTGAAGTGGCGGCGTTGGCCCGATTGAGGATTACCAGGTCTACCCGTCGTGTCCCCAATGCCTGGCAATGCGTTACCATTTTTCCCATTACGAGCTTGATCTCGTCCGAAACCAAATTCAGTCCTCCATCGCCCGCCACACCAATTCGGCGATGTCCATCACCCGCATGCGGACCTTGTTCTGGCGGGCGGAAGCCATCAGCGTCCGCTTGCACTGCTGGCAGGCCGATAGGACGACGCGGGCGCCGGTCCGCTGAGCTTGGCCCAGGCGGCGCTTGGCCACCGCGGCCGTCACGCTCTCGTCCACGATCTGCACGTCACCGCCGCCGCCGCAGCACAGGGCGTTCTCGCGGGTGGCGTCCATCTCGCGGAACTCGACGCCGGGCACCCCCTCGATGACCTGCCGGGGCGCGTCGTAAATGCCGCTCTTGCGCCCCAGGTCGCAGGGATCGTGATAGGTCACCACCTGCTCAAAGCTGCCCAGCTTCACCCGGCCCTCCTCCATCAGCCGCGCCAGGAATTGGCTGGCGTGCAGAACCTCAAAGCCCAGGGGAGATGGGTCAAACCGGGGATATAGGTGCGACCAGGTGTAGTGACAGGAGGGACATGTGGTCACCAGCATCTTGGCCCCCATCTCCCGCACCCGGGCCACGTTGTGGGCCATCAGATCGACCACCAAGTCCTCCATCCCCGCCGTGAACAGCGGATAGCCGCAGCACCACTCCTCGCCACCCAGGGTGGCGAAATCCACGCCAGCGCGGTCCATCACGCCGACCATGGCCTGGGGAATGCCGTAAACCATAGGGTAGAACGAGGCCACACA
>CBDUWJ010000112.1:0-7429 GCA_965370895.1 uncultured Anaerolineae bacterium
TCCTCTATGAGATCTTTGTCCGGAGTTTCTACGATAGTGACGGCGATGGGACTGGTGATCTGGCCGGCATCACTGCCCAACTGGACTACCTGGAGGAACTGGGCATCACCGCCATGTGGCTAATGCCCATCCACCCGTCTCCCAGTTATCACGGCTACGATGTGGTTGATTATTTTGCCGTCAATCCCGAGTACGGCACGTCGGACGACATGATCGCCCTGGTTGATGCGGCGCACGAGCGGGGAATCCAGGTCATCATCGACTTTGTCGTCAACCACATGGCCGACGACCATCCCATCTTTCAGGACGCCTGGGGCAACCCGGGGTCCCAATACGCTGACTGGTTCCTGTGGACCAACGAGTACCACACCGCCTACCAGGCATTTGGCGGATATAAGGACATGCCCAAGTTGAACCACGACAATCCGGAAGTCGTGGCCTACGTGCTGGACATCGCCCGCTTTTGGATGGACCTGGATGGCGACGGCGACTATGGCGACGGCGTGGACGGATTTCGCCTGGACGTCGCCAAGGAGGTCCCGCTGACTACCTGGCAGACGCTCAGGGATGAGATGCGCAGCCTCAATCCAGACTCGTTTCTGTTGGGTGAAGTCTGGGACGGGAACGCGCGCAACCTGGTCAAGTGGTACGAGGATGGAGTTGATGCGCTCTTTGACTACCCGCTCTACTTTGATCTGGCGGGCAACCACGACGAGAGCCTGGACAGCCTGCTGGCTGGGGTTCAGCGACCAGACATGGTCGACTATACGATCCTGGGCGAGGAGGCGCTCTTCCCGCCGGGCTACCAGGTCGTGCGCTTTGTCAACAACCACGACACCAACCGGGTCATGTCCGACGTGGGGGGCGACCGGGACCGGGCCAAGCTGGCTGCCACGATGCTCCTCACCCTGCCCGGCACGCCCATGGTCTACTATGGCGAAGAGATCGGCATGCAGGGTGAAAAGGGGAACGGGAGCCCCTATTGGGATGAGTACCGGCGCGAGCCGATGGACTGGTACACCGCCGAAGCGGGGGAAGGGATGACCACCTGGTTCAAGCCCAAGGATCGCTACAACGCACCAGACGACGAGATCTCGGTTGAGGAACAGGAGCGAGAAGCTGACTCGCTACTCAATCATTACCGGGCTCTAACCGCATTGCGCCATGCCCACCCTGCGCTGAGGGATGGTGCCTTTGGCACGGTAGATGTCACCGACGGCGAGGGCGTGTATGCCTTTACCCGTCACGCCCCCCCGACCGCCGGCTCAGCGGAAGAGTGGTTTCTGGTAATCCTGAACTTTAGTGGTGAGGCACAGACGCCCGCCCTAGAACTCGATCTCGCATACCCTGGACCGTTCACGGCCGTGGACGCCCTCGACGGGGAGACTTGGCCGGACGTGCTGGCCGGCGAGATCTATAGCATTGAACTCCCCCCGGCCGGTAGCGTCGTGCTGCGACTGGAGCATCCATAGAACCCGGCCTCATCAGGCAAGATGCTATACGATCGTGCCTGGTCGGCACAAACTGCCTTGCCATAGGAGCCTGTCTGCGCTGCAATCTCCATGCCCTGCAGAAGCACGAGGAACATGAAAAGATTACTCGTGTGCTGAATAGGGAAGCGGAGCAGAATCTATAGAACTGGGTGCCTTCCTTCAATGCGGGGAGCGCGAAGGTCAGGATTAGCACCTCTCGGGGGCAAGGTAGTGCACTCGACAGCGTGGGAAGGTCCGATTGTTCAGCCGCTCTTCCTTGCCACGGCAATGAGGTCGCCGCTCAGGGCCGGTTCGAAGACCGAACCGTCGTAGCCGCCATGGAAGACAACGTCGTCAAAGCCGCTCGCCGCTAGCGCGGCTGCCAGATCGTCGTGGAGAATAGGGCGCAGCTCAGTTGAGTTGATGTCCTGCACCCAATCCCCCTCCGTCCGGCGCAGGCGGATCATGTTGAAGGTGATCGTCGTATCGTGGAAATCGTAAAAGCGGAGGAAGAGCCACTCGCGGTCGCCGTCCTGGTGCGACTGGGGGGACATGAAACGCTCTCGCTCGGCCCACACCCGGTCAAAGTTGCGGTTTTGGATCACCAGCAGGCCGCCGGGACGGAGCACGTCGGCAAAATCGGACAGCGCCCCAGCCACGGCCGGTGCACTCAGCAGATGCGGCAGTGAGTTCCCCAGGCAAATGGCCGCGTCGAAAGTCTCTCCCAGGGTGGCGTGTGCGCCGAAACCGGCTACACGGAACATGACGTCCACGCCGGTCGCTGCCGCGTTCTCCCTGGCCCGCTCGATCATGACGACACTCAGGTCGGTGCCCACCACCTGGTAGCCCTGTCGGGCAAGGGCGATGGCGTGGTGACCGGTGCCGCAGGCCGCATCCAACACGCGCCGTACGCCCCACTCCTCAAAGAGGCGGTCAAAGAAGGGCAGCTCGTGTTCCAGTCGCCCTTCCCAGTTCACAAAGCGGTCATAGTCGGTCCCCAGTGCATCATACAGCGAAACTTGGCTCACCAACGGCATCCTCCGGCGGGCGGGTGCGTCTGAAATGTTCGTGCTTTGTTCATTTGCTCATTCTCCCAGTGATCCTGCAGAGCGTTCATCCGAGCCTGAAACGGCTTGGCTTCTGCATCATCGCCCCAGGCACACAGATTGCTCTCCGCGGCCAGGAGGCCAGCGCGCATGCCCACCTCCAACAGCCAGCCGCCTGTCTGGATCTCGGAGCGGACAGCGGGCCAGCAGATTTCTGCCAGGCGGTGTAGATTGCTCAGCAGCAACTGGCACACTTCAGCGATGCACAGAGGTATCTCAGTCGCCATCTTCTGCGCTTGGCGCCGTGCCAGGTCCTCGGCTGCCAACGTGCGGGTGCCCAGGACAGCGCGATAGGCACGTTCATCGGCACCGGCCAGGCGCGCCAGATCTATCCGCTGGACCTGGGCCAGATCATGCACTGTCTCCAGCAAGGTTCGGTCAGAGACATCTGTCACCCGGTGTCGCAACGTGACCTGTGTTGCCTTGGCGACCAGTGCCGCGCCCATGGCGGCTGCCATCGCCGCAGCCGCTACCGCGCCCGGCAACGGTTGAGTAGCCATGTCGTGCAGCAAGGCATTCAAGTCTTTCACACGCCCCTCCAGTGTCACCTTGTTGATCATATAGCAAGGGGCGTGAGATGTCTATGACTTTCATCAGACCTAGGGAAGCTGGAAACACAATCGGGGAAGGCAACCCGAGGTTGGCAAAGCCTCGGGTTAGCGCAATCTCCTCAGAACAGTACTTGCCGTACTGAGAGCTGTGAACGGATCTCAGGCTGAGTAGACGCTGTCCTATGTGGACATGGATACTACGGATACCAGCTTGTAGACGGATTAGGTGGTTTCTTCGTCGGTCTCTGTTTTATCCGATGTTTCCTCCTCTTCGTCGTCTTCCTTCACAGCCTTGCGGAAGCCGCTGATCGCCTTTCCCAATGCGGGGCCGGCGTCCGCGATCTTGCCCACGCCGAAGATGAGGACTACGATCGCCAAGACAAGCAAGATCTCTGTTGTGCCTATTCCACCCATCGCTAACACTCCTTACGAAAGTTGTTCTGAAGCAAGCAGCAACTCATGTTTCTTGTAGACTGTGCAAAGCCAGTTGCAGGTCCCGGCGGACCAAGGCTTGCACAAACGCCTGATCCTGCGGATTATCCTCCAGGAGTGCCTCTGCAGCAGCTAACGCTAACCGGGACTCTACCTCAGCGCCAGCCAACAGAAGCCACGCACTCATGGCCACCAATCGCCGGTTGAATGCCTGACACACGGCCGGCTCTGCAGACAACTCGCCAGCCAAGCGCCTGACCCAAACCTCCAGATCCCACCCTGGATGGCGCAAGGCTTCTTCTGCCGCCAGATGGACGGCCTCGCTGCTTACCGTCCAGGTGGCAAAGGCCGGGTGGTCCAGGAGGCGGGCCGCCAGGGCTTGGTCCTCCGCCGTCAACCCTGGCAGAGTACTGGATGGCAGTGTATCTGCACCCCCATACCCCCATAGCCAGGGGCTCAGCAACCGCAGCGGGCCTGCAACCGGGATCTGTGTCTCGCGATTGTAAGCCAGGGCCTCGGCCACCAATCGCCGGCCCAGGTCGAAGGATGCCTCTAGCATCAGCATGGCCCCCGAGCCGTCCGGCAGAGCCACGTCGTGCACATAGCCCGACGGCCATCGGGGAGGCAGCATCTGGGCCAGCACCTGCGTGTGCCCCACAGCCTCTACCGCGCCAGCCCCGTCGCTCAGCAGCACATTCAGAAATTGTACGTTGGCCGCCCGCCCGTGTTCCTGAATAAACCACACGTGCTGCTGGCCCAACCCATCCACCGCGCTGACCAGCGCCCGCCATTCTGGTGACGGAGGAGGAAGAGGTGCCACCTCGACACCGGAGAACTGCAACTTGCGCAGTAGCCGTTCGGCCAAGGGGCGGAGCGCTGGTGCGGTGACGGGGATCAACGTTTGCAGGGCCCGCGCCGCCTCGGGCAGGCGGACGGTTGCCAGGGCCTGCAATGCCTCGGCAGCAAGCTCTTCGCGCACGTCCTGGGCCATCATCCGCAAGGGCTCAACCGACTGCCCGTTGCCGATGTCCCGTAGCGCTCGAGCCACAGCCAGGACAACGTCCGGCTCCTGCTGGTCCAGCCCCTGCACAAATTCGATCAGGACGGCTGGGTTGCGCTCTGCCTGGTCCAGCACCTCCTCCAGTGAGGAGATAGCCACCCCTTCCGGGTCGGCCAGGCCAGCCAAAAGATCGTCGTCCGAAGGCTGACCCAAGAAGCGTTCCAGGATGGTGATGGCCCCCATTCGGCCCCGGTCGGTGCGTTGGGGCTGCAGAACCACCTGGCGTAGCGCTGTGGTTACCTCCTCGCGGTCGAGAAAGGCGGCCACAACCCCCATGGCCGTCAACATCCGGGCATCAGCCCGATCCAGGTTGCCGATGATAGCCGGGATGACCTGGGAACCCCGCGCGGCGATCTCTTGTGCCTGACGGCGGAATTCCAGCTCAGAACTGGCTGTGAGCGTTTTGCGCAGATCGGCTTCGATCCGCCTTCGTTCCCGTAGCTTGGTAATGATCTTTTTCTGAGAAGCAGGCATCGCCTTCCTGGCCTCTTCCCGGCGTGCGGTCCATGCTATGTAGACCGCAATCCAATGCTCCAAGCCGATCCGCGCCCAGCGCTTTGTGGTGTGTAAGCCCCAATCACGGATCCGGCTCAGTCCACAGAAAAACCCGTTGTGTTCAACTGATTATAGCACAGGTCAGAAGGGACCACAAGTTGACCCAACGAAGGCTGGCAGCGTTTCAGTCTTGGCAAGGCTCTGCTAGCTCATCGCTGCTTCCAACTCGGCCGTTTCTTCCTGTCCAATCTCCACTGGCTGGAAGGTGTCGGGATCGGTAAGCTTGTCGGTGAAGAGAATGCCGTCCAGGTGGTCGATCTCGTGCTGAAAGGCACGGGCCAGGTAACCCTCTTTCTTGAGGCGCACTGGCCGTCCCTTCTCGTTCAGACCCGTGACCGTCACCTGCTCGTCGCGGGCCACCTCGCCTATGTAGCCAGGAATGGACAGACAGCCCTCATATCCGATCTGCTCGCCCTTGCCCTTGACGATCTCGGGATTGAAAAGGATATAGGTTTCGCGGGGCTGGTTGTTCTCCTCGTCTTCGGGCAATTCAATCACAAGGAACCGCTGGAGCACGCCCACCTGCGGGGCGGAAAGACCGATCCCCTGGGCATTGCGCATGGTCTCCAACATTCGTTCGGCAAAGGCCGCAAGTTTCGGTGTGACCTTTTGCACTTTTCTCGATTTACCACGGAGGACCTTCAGGTGCTCCGCATTGTCTACGGTCAGTATTTCCAGGTCAGACATGATGAGCTCTCAGTTATCGAACACTCAGCTTTCAGGTCAGAGTTGTGACGACTGGCTGAAAGCTGATAGCTGACGGCCAGGTGCTTGGCATTGTATCACCAGGTGTGCGCTCTGTCAATAGTTTGCAGTTCTTCGGCAGCCGCATCAGCGACCACCTCGGCGATATCCCGCAGCGCCAGGGAATCCTGGGCGTTCCGGCCCGTCACGCTCTCGTCGAGCATGATCAGGCAGAAAGGACAGGCCACAGCAGCCAGATCTGGATCGAGTCCCAGGATCTCGTCCACACGCAGGTCGTTGATCCGCTGGCCCGGCTCGTGTTCCATCCACATGCAGGCCCCACCTCCGCCGCAGCAAAAGCCTGACTCCCGGGAGCGTTTCATCTCGGTGAGTTCCAGTCCGGGCAGCGACTCCAGTACCTGTCGCGGTGCGTCGTAGACCTGGTTGTAGCGGCCCAGGTAGCAGCTATCGTGAAAAGTCACCCGGCCGCCTTCCCAGCGTCCCCCAAGCGGAAGCTTGCCCGCCACGATCAACTCCTGGACGAACTGGCTGTGGTGGAGCACCCTCCACTCCCCGCCGAACTGGGGATACTCATTCTTGAGCGTGTTGTAGCAGTGAGGACACTGGGTCACGATGCGCTTGAACTCATACTGCTTCAGCGTTTCAACATTTGCCTCGGCCTGCATCTGGTAAAGATACTCCTCGCCAGCGCGCCGGGCCCACTCAGCGTTGCAGCTTTCCTCCTCGCCCAAGATGGCAAAGTCGACCCCCGCCATCCGCAGGATCTGGACCATGGCCTGGCTGACCTTCTGATTGCGCGGGTCATAGCTGCCGGCGCAGCCCACCCAGTAGAGCACGTCGGCCTGGCCCACATCGGCCATGAGCCGCACGTCCAGGCCAGTGGCCCACTCGGTGCGCTGGTGGCGGGGTTGACCCCACGGATTTCCCTGGCGCTCGGTATTGCGCAAGGCCTGGGCAAGCGTATCGGGCAGGCGGCCCTCCTCCAGGGCCAGGTAGCGGCGCATATCCACGATGTCACTCATCTGCTCGATGAACACCGGACACTCCTGCTCGCAGGCACGGCACGTTGTGCAGGACCACAGTGTCTCGTCGCCGATGATTGCCGACCGGCGGTCGGGGCCCACCAGCTCCACCTCCGCCGGTTCGCCGCCGCCCAGGGCCAGCCGGCGCAGCAGCGGCACCTTGTCGACGATGGGCTCCTGCCACTTCCAGAGAGCGCCGGAATACTCACTCATCCGGTCACGGATATCCATGATCAGCCTCTTGGGCGACAGGGGTTGCCCGGCAGCGTAGGCCGGGCAGACAGCCTGGCAGCGACCGCACTCGGTACAGGCGTCGCCATCGAGCAATTGCTTCCAGGTGAACTGCTCAATGGAGCCCACGCCCAGCGGTTTCTCCGTCTCCTCCATGTCATCGATCTTGGGTATAGCACCGGCTGGATCGAGGCGCCGGAAAAAGATGTTGGCCGGCGAGCTGACAATGTGCAGAAACTTGGTGAAAGGCAGTGTGGCGATCAATCCAAAGACCGCCAACTGGTGCGCCCACCAG